>CAMASM010000015.1 GCA_945860985.1 Candidatus Finniella inopinata | reverse complement strand
GGATGAGGACGAGGATGCATATCCAATACTTCCCTCTGCAAACATTGGTGTAAGCTGAGTAAGGCTACTGTGATTACCTGCTATTACCTCTTTTTGTATTTGTTCTAGCTTCAGTTGCGCATTGTAAGCATTGATAAGCGCTTCTTTTTGTGGAAAATTTCCATATGGCATTGTTTTTAGCAAGCTTAGCGCAATATGATCTGTTCTACTTTGTAAAAGGGCAAAGCCAGCTTGTATGGATCTATTCTTTGCAGCACCGGCAGCACCGGTAATGGGTATCTCTTTTGGCTCTGCTGGAGCAGACGCTGTGAGTCCTAATGAAACTACAAAAAACCATATAAAAATAGTACGCAGGCACAGTGGTGCCATATAACTAAACATTGACATATGCTAAATACTATTTTTATTGGTCCCTAAAGGAATAGTAGGCTAAAAGAGATAACAAATACTTAACGTAGTTGAAATTATTCTAGGTTTGAATTTTATGGAAATAACGTCATCAGTAACTTCTGCTTTTTTTGTGTATTTACCCCATTCGGAATAAGGCATATATCGTATGTCTATGCCAACTTTGAACCTATTAAATTTTCTTTCAAAACCAAGGCCAATAACTGGACTTCTTAAAAATTTACTACGTTTTTCAAGTAGTGGTGGAGCATCAACGCCGGCTGCAGAGCTAGATAAAATGAATTTGTTTTCAAACTTACTTTGGTCAATTCCCACTAGCGCATATAGAAAATTATTTTGACGATTTGTCAGGTAAAAACCTGCACGCAAAATAAACCCCATAGTTAATCTTTGCCTTAAAGTACTCTCAAATTTTTTATCTGCGTTTGCATCTGGATCATGAGCAGATTCCCTTTTTGTAATTTCTGCACTGCCTTGACCAAGATAAATTTCAGGGCTTAAAATAAAGGCTGTGTTCGGTATAGTCCACAGAAAACCAGCGATGATTTTTCCAGTTAGCCCATTGCCGGTTTGGGATTTATTATCTGAAAAGGTCAGATTCAAATTGTTGTCGGTTACAAGTTGTTCATGCCTTTTAGCGATTAAGTGATCCCATCCAAGAGATATTCCAGCATAAAACTCAACAGTATTATCATTGGCAGGCGGTGTTTTTGATTCTTCGGCGGCAATATAAAATACCATTGCAGATATGATTATTAGCAATATTTTTTGCATGAGTGTATTTTTTAAATTATTAATCTAACATTAAAAGTGTAGTACAGCTCACCCTAACTTTAAAAGAGATATTTTGGATTTTGGAACATAACAACCCATACCTTTGAAAAAATAAAAGGTATGGGTTGTTAAAGCTATTTAAAAAACTTTTTGGGGGTTAATTCATTCTACTGTAAGTCGCATATCTTCGGTAATTATTTTCAAGTTCAGATTGAACATCTATACAATACGTTGCGTAAGGGGCTGCAACCATGCGGTGTACTCCTATGGGCCTTCCTGTGGCGGCGCAATAACCATAACTACCATCGGCCAACCTGTGCAGAGCAGCCTCTATTTCGTGGCGGTGGTGAACTTCATGTTCATGGTAAACGAAATAATTAAAGCGTAATTCTTCAGTTGAGCTTTGATCAACGAAGTCTGCTTCTTTCAGGCTGTCTTCTTTCATTGTCATGCAAAATTCTGGTTCTTTTTTTAGTAAGTTTTGTAATTCGCTATTTAGTTTATTTTTAAAATAGTTCTGCATATCTGCTGACATATATTCATGGTCTTTTAGTGGGTCGTAATTAAAAACCATGCGAGCTGAATCTCTCATAAGGCACCTGGTTAAGTTGTTCATGTGATGATTTTTAAAACTAAAATTGTTCTCCTTCTACGTAAAAATTTAAAAACTTTTTACTGGTTATGAATTTTTTGTAAGACAATACTTTGCCAACCCTGAATACTTATTTTGTCATGTACAATAAAGCCGCAAAGTTGGTATGCGTTTATGACCATTGGGGCCTGCTTATCAAGCAATCCGGAAACGACAATGTAGCCGCTAGTTTTAATATGTTTTTGCATAGCTGGAGCTAAGTGCATGAGTGGTTTGGCTAGAATATTAGCAAAACATAAATCATAAGTTTTGTGAGTTTCTGGTTTTTGAAAACCTACAGAACAAACAACTTGGTAGTTGCGTTCACATGCGTTTATTTTAGTGTTTAGGCGGGTACGGCGAACTGCTTCCTCTTCAATATCAACTCCCACAACATTGATGGTGGGTTGCAATTTTCTAGCGGCAATGCTTAAAATACCGCTGCCACAGCCCATATCAAGCACATCTGAAAACTTTTGCTTTTTTGCTATTTTGGTAAATAGTTTAAGGCATCCTTGGGTGGTTGGGTGTTCACCACTACCAAAGGCTGTTGCGGCATCAATTTTTAATGAAATTTCTCCGGCTTTAGCTTGCGTATCTGATACTGAGCTATGAATCACAAATGGGTGAATTCTAATCTCAGGTTGTCCTTGGTGGCATGCTAATAACCAATTAGTGTTTTCAACTTCTTCAACCACTACCCCTGCGTCGATTCCTAAAAGAGCTGCGGCTGATTCTGCATGTATTCTGCATATTGCTACCTCCTTATCACTACAAAGCATATCAACTTGAAAGATACTGGCTATGGGAAAACCGTTTTCATCCATTGTTGTTGATGGGGGTGATGTGTCGTCTTCAAATATGATAATGCTTTCACAAATATCTTCTAGGGCTTTTTGAAAATTATCTAAGGCAGTGTAGGGTACTTTGCTTTTTACTAAGTATTTAGGCATGTAGTTGTCCCTTTATTGTGGTTGCCATTTGATTAAAGATTTGGCTAATGGGGTGATCATGGTATTTTTCTAAAAATGGTTCACCAACATCCCCTGATTCACGGAATGCAATGTCTAGGGGAATTGCGCCAAGTAGCGGCATATTTTGTTTATTGCATTCTTCCACAACGCCTTGCTTTGGAAAAATATGAGAAGTCGTTTTGCAATTGGGGCATAAGAAATTACTCATATTTTCTACTATTCCAAGAATTGGGATATTGACCTTTTCGAACATTTTAATGGCGCGGCGTGCATCAATTAAGGCAAGTTCTTGGGAAGTTGCTACGATTATAGCGCCGGTAAGGTTTGCTTTTTGGGCAATGGTTAATTGAACGTCACCTGTGCCTGGTGGCATGTCTATCAACAATACATCTAAAGGTGCGTTATCTTCGTCCCAAATTACATCACTAAGCATTTGCCCAATAGCACTTTGCACCATTAATCCCCGCCATATAATTGCAGCATCTTTTGGTACCATAAAGCCCATGGACATTAATTTTAAGCCAAATTTTTGGTGTGGTATTAGTTTCTTTGAAGAAGTTGTTTTTGGTTTTTCAAAAACTCCGGTCATGGTAGGTAGTGATGGTCCGTAAATATCAGCATCAAGAATACCAACTTTTAGACCTTGTTTTTGTAAAGCCAGTGCGAGGTTTAAACATATCGATGATTTACCAACGCCACCCTTGCCAGATGCTACGGCTATTACATGGCGCACACCATTAATGCCAGAGTTTAATTTGGGTGGTATTTGGTTATGGCGGTTAAATGTAATTAGAATTGGTAGATTGCAAACTTTTTGACAGGCGCTTTGAATTGTTAGTTCCCAAGCAGGGTCAACCGCTGCAAAATTGTCTGGCATGCGAAACACTAAAAATGCTTTGGTGGCATCAATTTTGATATGCTCTAAAATGCTTAAGGCATCCAAAGTAGTGCCTGGCAACACTAGACCACGTAAGCTACTTCGAATGTTTGATTCCATAAATTTTATACCGCAAATTTGAGTAAGTTTACGATGAAGTGGCTAATTTCTCAATATCTTTACGCTGTTTAACATGTCTGATTGATATGGATTTGTTCTAATAGCTTTTTTCTTTCCGCAATATATTTTTTCTTATCAATCTTTTCTGCTTCTTTTACTTTGTCCATGCATAAGATTCCGTTAAGATGGTCGATTTCATGCTGGATAACCCGTGCCAAAAACCCTGTAGCTTCGCCTGTAATTTTTGTCCCCTCCATTATGGTAGCAGTATAAGCAATGTGGGTATATCGCTCTACTGGCCCTACATGCTTTTCAACCGAAAAACAGCCTTCCATGTCTTTACGCTTTTCATTGTTTAACGGCGTATAGGTTGGGTTAAACCAAATGGTTTTTGGCATTGTTTGTACTAAGTCTTTCCGAAATTGTTTGATCACAGGATCATCAGGAGCTGCAAATATAATTATCCTATAAGAATAGCCTATTTGTGGTGCGGCAAGGCCGGCAATCATTTTCTCAGAATCAAATTTTGCCTCAAGATCAGACAAAGCTTGCTGTACTTCAGGGGTTAAGGGAAACGTCACCTCTTGTGCAAGTTCACGAAGTACATGTTTGTTTTTGCATGCTGGGTTATCGATGCATACATATGGGGGAAGTTTTGATGTGGTGGTACAAGTGGTCATAAAAAGTAGTCCTAATGATTTGGAAGGATTTTCATAAGATATAGTTAAATTTATTAGAATTTGGTAGACATTATCTTAGAACCACTAAATTTTCAATGTTTCAGTTTATGACCATTTTTAAAAATTATCGTGAATCAATCATTATTAAAGACCATGTAAAATCCAAACATATTATTGCGGGTGACCATTCCTATTACTCTGGGTACTACCACGGCAAACCGTTTGACGAATGTGTCATGTATTTGGATGAAGCAGATAATGCCGTAGAGCCTGAGAATATCGATAAGCTTTGTATTGGTAAGTTTTGTTCAATTGCAACTGGAGCAAAGTTTATGATGTGTGGGACCCAAGGGCACAATTATAATTGGATTGCGGTGCATCCATTACACGGTTTTGATGATGCCTTTTTCCCAGGTCACCAATGGAAAGGTGACACGGTTATTGGCAACGATGTGTGGATTGGTGCCGAGGCTTTAATTATGCCAGGTGTTCAGATTGCAGATGGTGCGGTTATCGCATCACGTGCAGTGATTACCAAAAATGTTGGCCCTTATGAAATTTGGGGAGGTAACCCTGCATGTTTAATTAAGAAACGCTTTTCAGATGAAGACATTGCAAAGCTACTGCAAATCAAATGGTGGGATTGGGATTTGGAAACTTTAAAGCGCAACCTGCACCAACTAAGATCATCTGATGTTGGCTCTTTGTGGGAAAAATTTCAAAAAATCACTTTGTAATTTTAACTCCCGAACGTTACGTTAGCGAACTTAACTTTATTCTAGGATTTATATGAAGAAATATTTACTTGTTATGGTGATTGCCTTAACAACTCTTTTTGCTGCTTCTTCTGAACGAGTACCTTTCAATCCAGACGACATTGCAGTTGTGAGCAGGCTCACGGGATATCCCTTAATTTCTATAGAAGAAGATGCTGATCCATATCCTGAACAAAATCGCAGTAAATACCAATCTGAGGAAGGCAATGTTTGCATTCAGGCTTTCAGAGGTTGCCCATTTAAATTAAAAGAAGAATTTGCTGGCTTATTCGATGTAAGAGTACGTTTTAAGGTTATAACAACAGGAAAATTTGATATGGCTGATAGTGTTGATGGCTTAGATGTTTTGGAACGATCAACTGGCAATGTGTATAATCTTATTGTATATAGTGGACCAGGAGCACCAAGGGCTGCGCTAGTTAAGCCCTCAACACACTCATCAATAATTACAGAACTCTGTGTTAGCATGTTTGGAGCCGTACCAGTTTTTACTGATGCGTTAAGTACGGCGCCAACTAGTTAACAAGTTATTTTCACCAGCCTTTCTTAAACGTTAGGCTGGTTTTTCTTTTTTAATTTTCTTGAAGTAAAGTACGTTAAATTAAGGATACAAAGTGAGGAAAATGATTAAATAGATCGTTTAGTCGATGTGAAAAAGCAATAAATAAAATAGTGGGATTAGAATATAAAAACTTTAAAGCGCAACTTGCGCCACCTAAGGTCATCTGATGTTGCATCACTATGGGAACATTTTCAAAAAAGTGCGCTATGATGCTTACTAATTAACTAAATTTTAATCAATTATGAACTAAGGTAAATATATAAGTTGCCTTAGTATTATTATGAAAAATAAGTTATCAAAATCTCGAAATCTGTTAGCTGTATTAGCATGTGGGTTAGCTACTCAGCTAATTAACGCAGCTAGTAGTAGCGACTCCTCACCTACACCTACTGTAGTATCTAAACTTCCAAAGCTTTCCTTTCGAACTGACTTACGTTTAAGTGCAGCTATGCCTGGTAAGGATGTAATGTTATTGCTTATGGGTGGTACCAAAATTGAATTTCTACTCAATGGTCAATCAGTAGGTTCATTAACAGCTGCATCATTAACACCAGAAAATATGACACAAAAAAGACTTCCAATTAATGACAAAATTTCATTTGAAGGGGTCAAAGATAGTCAAATTAAATTTACATATACCCTTGTTGATCCCGCTGGTACAAAAACTGCAGAAATGCCAATTGTACTATTTGATGAAACGGGTAATAGGATGCTTGGTACATCAATTGACTTTATTTGGGACAGCAAATATATAGCGGCTACCCGCGTGCGTGTAATACAAAACAAAGATGGAAAAATTATGGTGGAAGGTGTGACAAGAAAAGAATCTTTGCCTGCAGATAAATTAGCAGAAATAGAAAGAAGCAAACAATTTAAAACTCAAAAATATGAAGAAATGAGTAGATTATTTAGTCCTATGGATCAAGATACTCCCTACGCACAATTACAAGAAAGAGCCAATGCATATACAAAGAAATTACAAGAAATTGAGGATTTTCCTGAATCAGAATTCCAGGCCAAGATGAATGAGCAAATAACCAAGTTTCAAGACTCATGGTTGGTAGGGGTAACTAGATATCTAATAGGTATAGGTAAACCTTTTAATAGATCATATGACTTTGAAAATGAACGTGACCCTTTGTATGTAGAATTACATACTCAGTTAAAAGCGGTTCCTGGCAGTAGTTTAGATATGGTTGTAAATGGGATGAAACGCATAAAACAAACAAGGGATGAGAAGTCCTATATGTATTTACTAAAAAGTATTATATTAAACATACCAGCAGACAAATTGGCAGAATTTTTGGAATACATTAAGTAACGCAATGTGCGGGTTTTTCTTTTTTAATTTTCCTGAAATAAATCACGTTAAATTAAGGAAACAAAGTGAGTAAAACTATTAAATTGATCGTTCAGTAGATGTGAAAAAACAATAAATAAAATGTTAGGTTATAAGTATTCCTTAAATTTATAAACCTACCTTAAAGCCCATAGATATCTACACAAATTTTACAAGAGATCTTCTACATTGACGTACCGCGGTTTAACCGCGGTACGTCTATATACCGATTTTATATCTAGAAAGCGCATTTGTGTAGATACTTATGCGTAAAGCCAATGGAATTGACCACTGTGGCTTCACTTTGAGTTAACTTGTATTTTAGGTAACTTGATTTTTATTTCAAATTATGTTATAAGTCTTGAGTGTTTAATTTTATAGTAAGGATTTTTATGATAAAATATTTGATTGTGTTGTTTACTTTGACTACTCTTTTTTCTGCTCAAGAACCTATATTGCCATCTGAAGCGGACCTTAAAATTGTGCGTAGAATTACCGGTCATGAATTGAATGTTCAAAAACTAGATAGCTCTTCTTACCCAATAATAGGAGAGAACACATATGAATTTGATGGTGGCAAGGTTATTTTTCATGCCTATGATGGCCGTCCATATAGGTACAGGTGTGAAAACCTTTTTGATACAATGAAAGTAACACGGCGTTTTTTTGCAATAACAGCTAAAAAAAATATTCAAATCATCGGTCTAGATATTTTGCAAGTTTCGACTGGTGTTACGCATAACCTTATTGCATATTGTAGTAGCTGTATACAATGGTCTGAACTATCTAAATCTGCTGCTTATGACCTTCTTGCATCTCCTAAAGACTGGGAGCAATGGTCTGTAGTTGAACATGATTCTTCTAAATTGCCTTCAAAAGTGAAAAAGTTTTGTGAGACTGCATTCAGGTTCCAGTTTTCAGATAAAAAAAGCTAATTAACCAACACTAATATGCCAGCCTTTCTTAACCGTTAGGCTGGCTTTCTTTTCAATTTTTTCGGGTATAATAATACCACCACTTAAATGGCTATATTTTGTGCGGTTGTTACGTTTTTACTTGCAATAGTTTTTAATTTTTTCTATAAATAAATCACGTTAAATTAAGGAAACAAAGTGATGAAAACGACTAAATCGATTCGTCCAGAAGATGTGAAAAAGCAATGGCTACTAGTCGATGCTACAGATCTTGTGGTAGGCCGCTTAGCAAGTATTATTGCCAATCGCTTGCGCGGTAAGCATAAAGCATCTTTCACACCTCATGTTGATTGTGGTGACAATGTTGTCGTGATAAATGCTGAAAAAGTGCATTTCACAGGTAATAAGCTGGAAGATAAAATATTTTATTGGCACACTGGTTATGCAGGTGGTATTAAAGAACGCACTATGGGGCAAATCTTGTCAGGCAAGCACCCGGAGCGTGTTTTATTTAAAGCTGTAGAGCGTATGGTTCCACGTGGACCTTTAGGTCGCCAAATTATGGGTAATTTAAAAGTTTACGCTGGATCTTCTCATCCTCATGATGCACAGCAGCCAATTATTTTGGATGTTGCAGCAATGAATTCCAAGAATAAAAGGAGCTAATTATGGCAACAATTAAAGTTGGTTTAGAAGACTTAAAGTCGGCAGTTAGTGAAACTGCAGCCGTTGGTGCATCTAAAGTTGAAACTGTTCAAGCAATCGTTTATGAGAAAAAGGTTGATGAGCAGGGTAGAGCTTATGCAACTGGTAAACGTAAAAATGCGGTAGCCCGTGTTTGGATTAAACCAGGCCACGGTAAGCTATTGGTAAATGGTCGCCCAGGTGAGCAATATTTTGCACGTCCTGTTTTGCAAATGCTAATTGGCCAACCATTTCATGCCTCAAATCGTAATGCACAATATGATGTGTGGTGTACGGTTGATGGCGGTGGTTTATCAGGTCAGGCTGGTGCTGTACGTCATGGTATTAGCAAAGCTTTGGTGAATTTTGAACCAGAGTTGCGCAGTGTTTTAAAACAAGGTGGGTTCCTAACCCGTGATAGCCGTGTGGTTGAACGTAAGAAGTACGGTCAAGCAAAAGCACGTCGTCGCTTCCAGTTCAGTAAACGTTAGTATCGTTTATTATACTATTTTTAAAAAGCTCGGTTTCGGCCGGGCTTTTTTTATAACTCTCCCGTTAACTAAATATTAACCTAATTATGTAATAATTATAAGTAGTAATAATGCTGATAGGTATATTATGCATAAAGATTACTGCGTTGAAAATTTATACAATGTTAAATATTTTATTAAATTACTGGTTGCATCAATCGTTATTTCCGCAAACTTAATAGCTTCATTGCCTTTGGAAGTTCCTACTATTGTAGATTCTAAAGAGCTTAGTATTGATGGCCACGGGGAAACCGCAAAATTTAATACTCATACTACCAAAGCTAATACTAGTAACGATCTTTACATAACATACAGGGAAAATCGCGGAATCAAAGGGGTTTGTAACGATCCGCCGGTTGCTGTTGGCGTAGTTGTTGGATCTGAGGATGGTACTATTGAATACACCAATAAAATTTCGTTAGAAGAAGATTCCGTTTATGAAGGAACATTAGGGGGGGTAGCTACTAATATGTGTAGTACTCCCAAGTTTGGTATAGATTATCAACCAAGACATGGAGTAGTAGAAATTGACGAAACAACAGGGGAGTTTTTTTACGTTCCAAATAGCTCTAATTTTAGGGGGCCAGATTCGTTTGGTTATTTTGTAAGTAATGATTGTTTTGTAAATGATAATAGTGCTACGTCTGTGCCTAGGCAAAAATCTAAACATAAGCAAATTTTTGTTAGTGTTCAGCCTATCACCGGGGGTCAGGCATTTAAAAAAACTTTAAAGCAACCATTGTGGGGTTTTTGGCATTACTTAAATTGTGTTAAGTGCCGACGCTCTTAATATTTAGTGACTTTTAAATATCTACTTCATTAATAATTTATTCATAACTAGTTCGTACACTTACTACATTAGCCAATATTGTTTAGGGGTACGACCGTGTCTAATCAGAAAGTTTTTTTACTTTACACTACTCTAATGCTTGCCAGCAGCACTTCCTGGGCGTCAGATGCTGGAAAACCTCCACAAGATGATGATAGGTGGGGATTTTTTGCAATTAAGGGCTATTTTTTACATGATGGCAAACTTCGCAGTGATATAGATGAACAATATCAAGCTCTTCGTCCACAACAACAAGCTGCATTAACCAAATCTTTGCGCGAAAAGCAAGACAGAAGTGGTAAGCCTGTGGATGCCAGAGTTGGCGAGACCTATGATTCCTTATTAGAAACAATTTTAGAATCACTACCTGCCAGTTCTTCTTCTGTATCGGGCGCAGATCTTGCTCAAGCTTTAGTTCCTGCTCCATCTCACGCGCCTGCTACAACTTTTTGGGATTACCAAAAAATTAGAGAAAAGTTTTTTAAAAATTTAGGCAAAGAATCTGGGCAGTCATACACTAAAAAAGCAGTTCGTTTAGAAGCAGAAGAAATCTTCAAATCTTTGCCAACAAGTTCACAAGGTCTTTTGATGGCTTATTTAGCTTTAAAGCTAGAGGGAAGGGTGGGAAAAAGTCCTCTTGCTGAAGGTCTAAAACCACTTTTTAAAGAGCTTTTTGCACGCTGTGATAGTTGCCCGCGTGTTGCAGGGGTTGCGTTTCCAGATGCTCCTTTAGATTCTAAACGTCCTGGAATGGATTATACGTCACGAGAACTTGAACAAGCTGCTTGTTTACTGCAAGGGGTGAGCCCTCATGACTTTTTGAAAAAGCTTTCGGAACACTTTACAGAAGCACGCGGCATGAAGCTTTTGGAAGATATCGTAAATGCCGAAGATAACTCTGTACCAGATAAAGTGGCTCCGATACCATTCCCAGTTACAGCTGGAAAGTTGCTAAATGTAACTGTAGGGGATGATGGCGGTGTAATCCTTGAATTTGATAGTGGTGTGGCTAACGTTGAACCTTTAAGTGTATTGCGCCCACCTGCAAAAGAAGAGTTGGTAAAGGCTGTTGCCATTAGGAAAAGTGTAAGTGGTCTTAAGGATGCGGTAATTACGGCATCTGTAAAAGTGGCTCCTTCACCTGTACCGGTAATCGCGACGTCTCAAGCGGGCGCGATTAGCGTTGTGGATGGCTTTGCGCAAGATGTGATGATGGATCCCAGATTCGCTAAAGGTATTGTGGGTGTTCACAGTTTTGCAAATGCTCGAAAGTTAGGTGGTGGAGCTTGGAACGGTAGATCGCCTCAAGAAGAGGCTGTAATGCGGGCATTGCCTGAGGTTTTGGTATCTTACATGTGTGTGCCTGGTCGCAGGGGAATTGATGTCTTTTTAAGTCCGGGTGAAGTAATGGTTACACCTGGGGTGGATGCTCATAGCCATATTTTAGTTCTAGCTGCAGCTCTTCCTTGGGTACATTTTGTTGTTGGTGATGGCTCGGTAGTTCTACATCATGAGGATGCTCCAACCTATGGCAAAAGGGTTTTGTCAAAAGCGGAATACGAAGTTCAGTTAGAAACAGATGTTTTGAATGTTCTGTCTGTAGCCCAAAATCAAGGTGTTGATTATTTGATTACTGGTGCTTGGGGATCTGAGGTTTACAAGAATGATCCGGAACTTGTTTCTAGTATTTTTCAAAAAGCCCTTAATGCTGATGATGGCACAGGAAAACCTTGGAGGAAAAATTTTAAGGAAATCCTTTTTGTAATTCCTAGGTTGTCAGGTGATGGATCAGTAAGCGTGAATTATTCTGCTTATGAAAAGACATTTGCTGAATAAAAGGTGTTGTACGGGTGGCATTATAGCGATGGTTAAGATTGGGTAAAATTGGAGGGAATACGTTGTGAAAGTTGCTACCACAAACAGCATTAATAAATTTGTGCTTACTTTTTTGTGCGCAGTTTTTCTAAATTTTAAAGCAGACTGTGCAGACAATAATTGTTTTGAACAAGGCTTTTTTGATCAAGATCTTGTAGACACAATTAAGTCAAATACTAGGAAAGCTCTACCCAATTTCTTTAGTTGTATTGCTCTTTCCTTAGGATCAGCAGACCGATTACTTAATGCAGAAACTGGTAATATTATTGGTATTACTGGCGCTAGTTTTAGTTTCGGTAGCGCTATTTTAAATTTTTACAACTGGTATCTAGATAGAAATAGCATCAAAGGTTTCACACATCATGCATTGAATGGATTGAGTGGTATATCCAGTTTCCTTTCCTCTTCATTAGCCTATACATCGGCACTTAGTAGTGATCCCAAGGAAAAAAATACTTATAGCGCGGCAGCATCTATTTTTGGTGCTTTTGGGTTATTTTGCAAAGGACTAGACCTATTCTTCACTACTTCACCAACTGATGACTATAAATGTAGAAAAGGCTTGCGTAATCGGTCAGAGTATCAAGAATTGCAATAATTTTTGTACTTATAAAAACGTTTTTGGTGTAACACCCAATTTTTCGCAATCGGATTCAAACACTTGCAGATACTTTAATCCTAATAAATTTTCTGAAGTTAGTGGCAAAGGGATTTTGAAAAATTCTGCTACCTTTAAAGCAACCAGGGTGATAGTGCCGGGAAGGCGTATAAATCTTGGGGTAAGCTTTTGTTTAATAAAAATTTGCCGGTAAAACTCTTGTAAAGGGAAGGAAGTTGGGTGCACCAAGTTGTATGTGCCAGTTTTGTTTTGAAAATATGCATTTATGATTCCGGTTATGAGGTCATCTAGATGAATAATTTGTAATGGTTGTTGTCCACCCCAAAAAAGCGGGGCAATTTTAAGCTTAATAAGAGATTGCTCTAAGCGCTTATAAATACCGCCATCGCCAATGACAAATCCAGGACGAATGATCGTATCGTTACTATTTAAATGTCCTTCAAGCTGATATTTTGATTTTCCGTAAAACGATTGTGCATTAGCATGAGCCGAACAAGATGATAAAAAGATAATCCGTATATTTCTAGCATGGCAGTAGTCAAATAGTGCTTTTGATCCGGTAATATTTGCCTGGAATGCTTGCTGTAAATCCTTTGCCGTTGTTGTGTAGGCAGTGTGTATTACAGTATCCACATCCTCAGGAATTTTGGAGAACGTAGTAATGTCTGTAAGGTCAAAGACAATATCGTTTTCAAGACATGGTTTGCGGCATAAACCAATTACATCTATGCCTTTTTGAACAAATGCTTGCCTTAAGGTGCTGCCTATAAATCCATTAGATCCGGTAATTGCAACTTTTGAGGTTAACACATATTTTCCTGTAGTTTAGATGCTAAGCGATGCGCATTTGCCATAATTGTAAAAGTTAACCCGCGTGATGGTAGGTATGTCCAGCCAGAGCTGTCAAAACAATAAACGTTTTTTGTACCATGAATTAAGCCATTTGCATGCATACCGAGAGGATGTTGTCCGGGGTTGCTAATTGGCATAGTTCCAGCGTAGTGAATGCTGCCACCCATTTTAGTTTTTATCATGCCAATAGGTACGCATTTTAGCTTTAAGAGCGTGGAAATAATTTTGGCTATTCCAGTTATTTTTGGAAACGGAAAGTCAATTTCTAAATGTGCGGTGTAGTTATTTGGATAGGCTTGGATAGATCGAGGCGCAACTCCGTTATCAGCAAAATGTGCACCAACAATTACTAATGATTCAACTAAGCTACGCCAAAATAATCTGGCAAAAAACGGAGGCATTGGCGTTTGCGCCATTAATCTAGATATGAGCAGTGAACGATAGCTATAAAATTGTATTGTTGGTGAATTTGACTGATCGATTTCACCCAATACCTGCGATAAGCTATGACGATGGAAAGCACCTTTTTTACCAAGATTAGGTAAATGTATAGTTGGAATGTAAAGATAAGGATTACACAAAATAGGGTTAGTTTTGCCAAAACATTTTAGACTATTAGCCACAAGACGATATGAGTTTATAGCACCTCCACATATAACTAGCTTTGATGCATTCACTTCATATGCTACTTCAGTTTGCGTGTTAATATATTTTACTTGTACTTCGCTATCAGATTCACTAAACGATATTGCCAAAGCATTTTGAATATGTGTGAAATTTGGTTTTTGTTTTAGCTGTTGTACTATTTGAATGCTTCTAAAAACTGAATCACCAAAATTACTATAAAAATCCATATCAAAGTATGGATTGGGGCGGCGAGTATCTAAATTTTCTGTAAGCATAGCTAGGCTTGATTGTTCTAAGGTTATTCCTTTTACAGGTGTTCTTAAAATTGAAGTGCCATTATGGTCAAGTACAGCTGGACGTTGTTTGTTAGAAATGTTGCAAAATCTTGATGCTGATGGTCCAGAAATTCCAATAATTTTTGCAACTTCTTCATAATGTAACTGCAAATTTTCAAGAGATGCCTTTTTAAGGTCGTCTTCTGAGTAAGTAAAACAGGCAGCACCCCATGCTGCACTTAATCCACCAGTTGCAAGTGTTTGAAATGGGGAAAAGTTATTCGAAGAAACAGTAAAATACTTATCTACGTTTTTAGTTAAATGAGAACGTGCTCTGGTAAGTTGAGCACCACCTGAGTTTGCCTCAAAAGTTTTATCTTCTGGAGGATAAAAGAAATGAGCTTCAGCTGCGCGCTGATCAAGAAAGTGCTTTTCTGAAACATCTGAAGGCTGGCTATATTCTCCGCAATCCAGCATGCAAACTTTGTAACCATTATCTACAAAGGACTTCGCACTAATTACAGCTGCTGGGCCTGATCCAATAATGCAAATATCAAACATTGCGTTTAAAAAGTTTTGACACTAAATAAAATGGTACAGAAAATGCACATATACCTGCTAATATCAACGCAACAAACCAACCCTTACAAATTGGTTGATGTTTTTTGGGATTTGCCAATTCTTGTTCAATAAGCTTTTGTAGCACGTAAAACTCAAGCACTTTGATTTGTGCTAAAGTTAGCAGTTTTTAAATGTTTTTAACAAGATACCATGAGCACATAGCTTGCCCATGGTAGTAAGAAAATTTAAGCTGCAACTTCTAGGTAGGGGTGAGAGTCTTTAAAGAAATTTAGCATTCCTAGTTCTATTAAAAAGGCTCTGCCTTCTGCACCAACACCGCACATGCCAAGATGTTCCTCTAGATGCATAAGGCTTTGCCTTAGAAGGGGGTGCATGTTTTCTAAAATTTTTGCCCCGGCGGTTTCTTTTGAAAATTTGCTGTAGTTTGTGTGCATTTGTTGCAAGTTATATAAAGAGTGCAACAAACGAATGTTACCTTGGCTTTCAGAATATTTACTTTGAATATAGTCAAGAGACCTTATTGCTTGATCTGCATTTGCAAGAATACCTAGCCCCCTTACCCAACCCTTTAATATAGCAACAGCTGCAGGTAAGTCTACCAATTTTTTATCTCTCTCTCCAAATTCCACATGCTTAATTTGCAATTGTGTCATACCACGTCTTTCAAGCTGTGCTTTAAGTAAATTGGAAAGATCTTTACGTATGCTCTCAGTTATTAATGCATTATCACCTGCTCTTCCATACTCCATAATGACTTCTACTTCTGTATAGCCAGCGGGTGTACGTTTTGTTTTTTTCAAAGAACTACCGATTTTTTTTTCAACACATACCATTTCATAGGCGATTCCTTCCAGGATTTCTTCTTCGTCCTTTGTAAACATGTTAGTATGATTAGGCGTTGAAGTTTTTTCTTCCGTTTTTGTTATTTGATCTGCTTCAATACCAAGATCGGTTGTTTCGTGACTCTTGTAGCTGTTTGTTCTTTTGTCCTCTAAGACAGCTTCAATTGTAGTATCGCTGGCTGAGTTTATTTCTATTGCTAGAAGTACCAAAATAGCGAGAATTATTTTCATGATAACTACCTGAGAATGAAAATGTAGTAATTACATTATGTAATAAAATTATTAAAAAATGGTTAATAATTATCTGTTAATTTTTAATATATATATACTCTTAATCATAGTTGCCAGCCTTGGTAGCAAAAGTAGTATGCCAACTATAACAAAAAAATCTCAGATTTGCTTAAAAATCCTTGTAATATTTGAAGTCACACTATTCCTTTACATTTTATTAATAAAAATTAGTCACAATATAATTTGAAATGATTAAAATTAATAACATGAAAAATTTAGGTAAATTATTATTATTGGTTTATGTATTTGTGTTGCATGATTGGGTATCGCAAGGAACTCGTGTTTATGCAGTAAATCGGAAGGATGAGGCCTTTGATT
The DNA here is from genome assembly GCA_945860985.1 of Candidatus Finniella inopinata. Classification (GTDB taxonomy): domain Bacteria; phylum Pseudomonadota; class Alphaproteobacteria; order Paracaedibacterales; family CAITNM01; genus CAITNM01. Next base: position 9,189 of record CAMASM010000015.1, on the reverse strand, counting down.
TGGAGTACGAGCCTGATCCGCTAATTCTTGAGCGCCTAGAAAAACTGCTACAGGAAATAAAGAAAGCAGATGTTACTAAACTCCTACAAAAAGCCATAGATAGAAAGTTGCAAGAAACAACAAAAGTATTATTAAATTTAGTAGATTATAAGGGAAAGAGGCCAAAATTAAATGAGGAATACAAACCAGGAAATGCGGCAGAATCTAAAAATACCTGGAGATTGGCTAGTAAATTTCAGAAAATTACTGAGGCTGCATCATCACCATCTTCTTCTTCTTCTGAATCGGGTTTTAATCAACCAATAGTAATTGGAGGTCCGAATGATTTGACAGATTATCAGTTTATAACTGTAGACACATTAGAGGCTGAATTCAAAGAGGATGCTATTTATATAGAAGTAAATGAGAAAGGAAATGGTTTGACAGATTATTTTATAATTGTAGCTTTTGCTAATAATTCTAAAGATAAACCTGGGAATTCATTCGAGGAAAATATTCCCTGCCGTTCAATTTTCGTGGCATTACACATAAGTGAAGATGTAAAAGCAGAAAGAAAAACAACTCATTTTACCGGTAAACTAACGGCAACACACAGATACGTAGTACAGAAAACTTACGTTGGAGAAGCGTTTATAATGCCGTGTAAAAACTTCTTTTATGATCAAAAAGGCAAATTGAGCGCATATGAAAACTCATTAGATAAACAATGGGATACACAACTTGCCTGCTGGAGTAAATTTTATAAAGATAAATTTGATTTTGAAGACATTGCGGTAAGTAAATCTCCAGAAACACCACCATCTTATGGTGTTGCGAGTGCTAGTGGCAAAGAAGAGCTATTAGTATCTGCTGGTTCTTTAGCTGCATCATCATCATCATCTTCTCCGAGTGCTAGTGGCAAAGAAGAGCTATCAGTATCTGCTGGTTCTTTAGCTGCATCATCTACTTCAAGTGATAGTGGCAAAGAAAAGCCAAACAAATACAGAATAAATGTAGAGTTTTTTATGATGGAAGCAAGAAAGGCAGTGCGTAGCTTATTGGCAGGAATTAATGCAATGAAAAGTCTTACGGAAAAAGATCTTACTAGTTTTGATTTGAAGTATCAAAGTGTGCAAGCTGCATTGAAAGAAAAAATCAAAGTGGGTGGTCTAAAACTACCTTCACTTTAATGTGGAGTTTTTAACTTGAAAATTTTTAATAATAATTGCTAATTTTGGCAATAAAAACAGTGTGCCAATAGTGCCAAAACATAAGCCGCTAATTAAAACTCCAGCAATGGCTTGACGAGTTTCTGAACCTGGACCTGAAGCTATGGCCAGTGGAACGCATCCTAAAATCATAGCGGCCGTTGTCATTACAACAGGTCGAAAGCGTTTGGCAACTGCTTCTTCAAACGCCTGTGGCCAACCTTGGGTTTGCTTGAAAGATGTATTGGCAAATTCTACAAGCAATATGCCGTGCTTGCTAATTAAACCAATTAGGGTGATCAGTCCAATTTGAGAGAAAATATTCAAACTTTGGCCACTTGCCCATAACCATAAAAGTGCGCCAAAGCTTGCAAACGGTACTGTTATTAGAATCAGGACTGGATCCAAAAAGCTCTCAAACTGAATGCACAAAATTGCGTAAATAAAAATTAGGGCAGTTATGAATAGGGACATCATCATTTGAGAGTTTTTTGATGCTATAGCGTCATTGTCTAGCCAGCCAAAAGTTTCTTGGTTAGTTAAGGTGTTTCTTAGTTCTTGGTTGATTTGTTTTTTAGCAGCTGCTACATCTACGCCTGGCTTTGGCGACATTTTAATTTGCATTAATCGTCGTTGGTTAAGGTGCAATATAGGTTCAAGAATCTGTTCTTGTGTAATTGTGACTACGCTACCAAGAGAAAATATTTTATCATCATCGTTGCAAGCGAAAACTCGGTTTATGTCTTGGTCAATTTCTTGAGTGTGCAGGTCAACCGTATATGCTTGATTGTCTTTAAAAAATTGTAAATGATGGCGTCCACTTAAAACAATTTCGATGTTATTTAAAATTTCTTCACGTTTAAGTTTGAATTTCTCAGCTAAAAATGGGTGAAGATGGCATTTTTGCGCTGTAGTATTTTGGGTTTTATCAATGCGAATATTTTGAAATGCACCAGATTTTCGAATTACCTGCATGGAATTTTCAGCAGATGCATGCAATTGTTTCAGCGGGGCAGGGCTGACAATGCCTAGTAAAATGTCTGAATTGCTATTGTTATCAAGTCCAGGTAAGCCGGTGCTAACACTCCACGCGTAGCAAGTGTATGGAATTTTGGCATCAATATCTTTTTGAAGATTTTTATACATTTCTTCACTGTGTGGGCGCTTATTATGTGGTACAGGCGTACAGCAAACAGAGCAACCGCCACTAAAAATAAAGCTGATTCTGTCTTTAATGTATTTGTTATTTTGCACCATTTTATCAAGTTCTATAGCAATTTGTTCTTTTTGGTCCATACTTATGCCAGGTGCTGATGGTACCCAAAGTCCTATGATGCCTCGATCTTCTTTTGGTCCTATTTCTTTAGCAATATTAGGAACTAAGCTTAATGAGCCAATAATAACTCCAATAAATACACCGCCAAAAATCCAGTTAGACCATGGGTTTATTCGTGATTTAATTTTTTGAAAAGATGTTTCTATCCAGGTTATAAATTTCAATGTGTTGTGCTGTTTAGTGTTTTTAAGGGCTAACATGCTCATCCATGGTGTAAGGGTTATTGCTGTTATTCCTGAAATAATTACAGCTGCAGAAATGCTAACTGCAAATTCAGCAAATAATTGCCCCATGGCATCGCGTTGAAATGCAATCGGTAAATAGACGCTTGCTAAAGTTAATGTCATGGCAACAACGGCAAATGCAACTTCTTTTGCGCCAAGGTAGGCGGCATCAAAAATATTTTTAGTATCTTTTTTGTGGCGGCTAATATTTTCAAGTACTACTATTGCATCATCTACTACTAAGCCTGTGGCAAGTACTGCCCATAACAGGGTTAATGTATTAATAGAGTAGCCAAAGGCCATTAACACAGCTAATGATCCCATTAGTGATAAAGGAATTGTTACCAATGGAACTAAACTTAGACGGAACGATCCTAAAAATAGACCTACCACAAGCATTACACAAAGAATCGCTTCAATTAAGCTATTACGAACTTGGTTAAGGCTGGCGCGAATAAATTCAGCAAGGTCTACTATAATTTTTAGTTTAATATCTTTGGGTAGTGTTTCTTGCAATTTGGTAACTTTTTCGTGCAATTGATCTGAGACAGCTAAGGGGTTTGCTGTGCTTGCCTCTTTAATTTCTAGGCCTACTCCAGGTTTACCATTAACATGAAAACGAAATTCTCCATTATTTAACTTTAAATCAATTGTACTAAAATCACCTAAGGCAACAGAGTGGTTTTTAGAAGATGGAATCATGATCTTTTGAAAATCTTCTATGCTGCTTAAAGGCTGATCAAGGCGAATTGGGTATAAGTCATGAATTTTGCCAAGGGGTTGGTTTTTTAAAATTTTTTCTATATGTTCAAAAATTTTAAATGGGCCAATTGAATATTGCCGCATTTTTTTACCATCTAAGGCTATGTCCATTTTGTATGGTGAGCCTATGGTGTTGACTTCGGCGACACCGTCAATACCACGAAATGCATTGCGTAATATGCAATTTGTGTAATGGGTAAGTTCCTGTGGTTTATGGCTGGTTGATTCTACTAAAAGTATAAAAAATGGCACTCCTTCGCCTTTAGCTCCGCGCCTTTGAATATGTGCTTGAGGAACTTCCTTGGGCAAATTTGCTTTGGCAATAGCTTCACGTAAGCCCATTTGTGCTGCATCAACATCAATGCCTTCATTAAAGGTTACTGTAATTTGGCTAGCGCCTTGGTGAGTTTCAGATTGCAGTTTTTCAACTCCTGGTAACCCCATGATTTTGTCTTCAATTGCATTGGTGACAATTTCTTCCATGTAAGCAACATCACCATTATGGTAATGGGTATAAACTGTAAATTCTGGGATGCGAACTTGTGGATATTCGCACAAGGGGAGGTGCTCAAGGCTGAGCCATCCTAAGACCAGTAGCATAGTGTTTAAAACTATGGCGATAATTGGGTGTTTTAGAAAGAATTGTACCATATTAAAGCTCTGGATATTTTGGAGTTATGGCGTCGCCTTCATAAAAATGGTGAGGGTCCAAACACAAGCTTTCACCAATTGCTAATCCGTTTATTACAACTACATTTTTGGCATCTTTGGGGCCAATGGTTAATTCACATTTTTTAAGTGTACCGTCTTTGAAAACTAAAACAGATGCTACAATATCTTCAAATTTAACTGCTGCTAATGGAATAACTACGGCATTTTCCCATTCTTTTAAATGAATTTCGACATCAACAACTTCACCAATTAGAGAGGTTGAGCTTTGAATCGGGATATGGATAACCATCATATGGGTTTCTGGATTAAGCATTTTTGGTACATGGGGCAGGGTATACTTACCATTTTCAATAATGACGGTTTGCTGTGACTTTAAAGAATTTTTAAAGCCAACAGGAATTTGTACTTCAACTATCAAATCGTTGGGATCAAAAAAATGTCCGATCACATCTCCTGCTTTAACATGGGTTCCCTCATGCACAAGATTAGGCCCGACAACACCGTTAAATGGGGCAAAAAATTTAGTTTTTTTGTGCTCTCGTTTGGCTTTGGCTAGGGATTGCTGTGTTGTAATCCATGCCTGTTCGCGTTCTTGTAGTTGTTGTTTTGAGGTGGCGTTAGTGTTTGCTAAAGTTAAACTGCGGCTATGTTGCTGTTTAGCTATGGCTTCTGCAGTGCTGGCTAAATCAGATGATTTAGCTATTTCAGGATTTTCAATGCTCGCAATTATGTCTGATTTGTTTAATTCATCACCTGGTTTTGCTTGCCAATCAAGTACACCATCGGTTTGTGCTATTAATGGGCTACTTTGCCTTGCCTGGATAATTCCATAAAAAGTTGCTTTTTCTATATATTTTTGCGGTTGTAAATAAATAACTTGGGCAAGTTTGGGTTGTTCTTTAGGAGGTTTATCGCAAGAAGTAAGGTATAACCCGATATAAAAAAGTAATAAATAGCGCATATATAAACCTCTTGTGACCTTAGATTTTATAATTGATTGTATCTAAAAACAAGTCTACAAAAATTATTTTAATTGTTATTAATAGTCGACTTGTAAAGGTTTAAACTTACAAAATTAAAATTCAAAGTCAATAATTAATAATTTATTAACGTATTGCTGTTAGTATGGGTTGTAAACTTTTTCTGGTAATTTGTTATGTTAGTGACGTATTCAAATTTTAAAAAAGTATTTTACCTCTTTTCATTTAGTTTTTTTATAGCACATGCTTCTTCAGTCTCTCTTTTAGAAGATGTGCTTGCAGAACGTGAGGAGTCTAAACAATGTCATCACTGCCAAAATATTTCAGCTTCAAATCTTACATGTTTTAAAGGTGATCATGTTGCTTCTACTTTTAGAACAATTAAAGAATTATCTATGTCTGGTAGTCAGCAGTATACAGCTGATTTTCTAAAGGAAAAAATCATACCAAGGATTATGGCAGAGGCTGGAGTTCCGTTAAAAAATATTATTTTTGTAGATTTGCGCGAAGAACCTCATTTCATGCTTAGTGGCAATACAACAGTTGCTATTGAAGGAGCATGTGCTGATTATTACAGGGGGGTTCTTGCTGAGGAAGTTATGGCAGCTGAGCAAAATTTTGTTAAGCGTTTTTCTAATTATTTAACAGAGAAGGAGTGCGTAGAAGAAGTAGGCGCAAAGTATCTTCGAATTGCGGTAACAGACATCAATCGACCAGAGGATTCAGATGTTGATGAATTTTTAAAATTCTTACAAAAACTTAAGGAAAAAGAAGAATCTGAAGGCGAAAAATACTGGTTACATTTTCATTGCTTAGTGGGGCATGGTCGCACAACTACATTTATGTCTATGTACGAAATGCTAAAAACTTCTGCTCCTGATATGTTGTCTTTCAAAGAAATTTTGGAGAAACAACATAAAATTGGTGGTGCAGATCTATTGAATATGTGGTACGCACCATCGCGCGTGGAGTGGGTAAATTTTTTAGAAAATTTCTATCAATATGCGAAAGACCAAGAGAGTGGCTACAGGAGTGGACTATTATGGTCTGAATGGGTGGCTTTAAAAAAATTAAGTACTTTTCAAGAAAGGCCAGCTGATTACTCATGGTGGAGTTTACGTAGGGCTGTTTCCAATATTCAAGCTTTTGTCATGGTAAATTCTATGAAAATATCTCAAGTTTATCAGTACATGGTAGTGGGGCCAAACTAGACATATGGCTGAAAGCTTTAGCTTAATTTATATCGATATCGACTGAGGCAATTAAGCAAAGCTTTCTTAATTTAATGTTTACTTGTGCACTAATTATTTTGGTGGCGGTAAATTACTGCGTTACGCTTAATAATTATATGAATATTTTTTGGAACATACATGACAATAAATTTATATAGAATTATTAATATGAAAAATATAGTAAAGACTATTTTAATATTTTGGTTGATTGCGGTAAGTCAATGTATGCTTGCTGCAAGTGCCCCTGATTCAGGTCTGCTAGAGGAAGTTTTAGCCGAAACAACTAGTAGTAATTTTCAACATAACTATTCTCTTTGGGTTAGTGATAGTGATGATGATATTGAAAAGGCTCGGATATTTTTCTGCTCTTATGTGAACAGTCCAAAATCTAAATACGCTAAAAGGGCCTGTGGCGTATTGATAAATGGTAATACTGATGATAGAGCGTTTGTGTTGCCACATGTCCGGGCAATGCAAGCAAGCGAAGACGCCAAGGTTGCTACATGGGCTGCAAGTTTTTTGTTAAGCTTTGGTACTTTAGATGACGGTGAAAGAGCTATAGCTAGGTTGCAAGAATTAGTGGGGTCTCCAGAGGTTACTGTAGCTAGTCTTGCTGTTTACGACCTTTTAATTAGGCATGAATTAGGTTGCGATAAAGCGTTAGCTATTTCGGATGAGGCGCTTACAAGTAATGATGACTATATAAAACTTGCAGGAGCCAGAGTGCTAACTTACGTGGAAAAGTCTAGCGATTCTGAGTTACCTATTGAATATGTACTTACACTTTTGCGTGAATTGGTGAATAGTGCAGACAGAGAAATTAGCAGCATTGCTGCCGAGATACTTATGGAATTAAGTGATACGTTTGAGGATCATGAGCTCGTTTTACCAGTTATACAGCGTATGGCAGAAGACCCACGAGGCCCCGAAGCTGGTGTTGCTTCCTGGTATTTTAATTCTGGACCTTTTGCTGATGCGAAAAGAGCACGTGATATTGCGCGTATAAGGTTGGTTAATCCACGCCTTAGGTGTTCTAAAGATGCCTTGATTTTGTTGTTGGGTAGTCCAAGTGATCAGGAGCTGGTAAAAGGCTCGCTCAGAGTTTTGTTGGATGACTCAAATCATTATAATTCTTTTTTTGCTGCAGCGTATTTTTTAGATTACGGAGATGAAAAAGATAAGCCTTTTGCAATAACAGCATTTGAAAGAATAATTACAGACTTAAATTTTCCATTCAATAGTGATGTTGTTGGCTTTCTTCTTAGTAGTGATCTTGAAGGAGTTTATGACATGGTAGTGAACCATGTTAGAGCTGTACTTAAGGAAGGAAAGGGGAATCCGTTCCTTAGGGAGCAATATGCTGGATATTGCATTGCTAGAGAAAGTTATTGGGATAGTGACGATTGAGTAAGCGAGAAGTCTTTTGATAAGGGGATAGAGTGGTGGGTGCTATGAGGAGTGCTGAATAATAGTTTAATAAAAATATTGATATTTTACTTTCCAATATGCTTGCTTACTAAATATATGAAAGGGAACATAAAAATAATTTGACATTAATCTATAATTGTGTAGGATTAGGGTGGAAGTTTAATGCGGCTCTTTTAACTTTCAAGACTGACTGAATGCTCTTGACCATATTTTTCAATATTCTCCAGAATAATCCAGACAGTGTTGATAAAGGGTACCCGAGTAATTGGGAAAGTAAACTCTTACGGTTGTTTTAATAGTGGAACAACCTTAACACTAAAAACTAAAACTAAGGAGAATATAATGTTAAACGGTACAGTTAAATGGTTTAATGCGACCAAAGGCTACGGATTTATTCAACCAGACAATGGTGGGAGCGATGTGTTTGTTCACATTAGTGCATTGGAACGTGCGGGAATTGCAACTCTTAATGAGGGGCAAAAAGTTAGTTACGAGCTTGCAACTAACAAAGGAAAAACATCAGCGGTAAATATTAAGCCACTATAGATTTTTTTATTACCGTAATATTAGCTGCCTTTATGGCAGCTTTTTTTATGCGATTTTAATGAGATTTACTTTTCTTTTCGATCTTTTCCATCTGTACGTCCGAAGGAAGAAAAAGCTGTAGACGGTGAAGGTGAAGCATGCTGGCTAACTGAAGCTGTATCCAAGGCATGTTTTTGTGCAGCGCCAATTATAAGCTTAGCAGCCTCATCAATAAGCTTATTAAAGTGCTCTATCACAATATTTTTAAAAAATAATTAATGGTTTTAAACTGATGCTGTCAAATCAGCAACAAGTACGTATAGATTTACCTATTTTTTCAAGGGTCTCAGAAAAAGTTTTTTTGCCGCTTTAGTATTGTGGAGGTTAAGTAATTAACGCAGTGTGCAAGTTTTTCATTATAGACCCCGCTATCAAGCGTTGCCCCGTTGAAAAACGTGGGTCGCGGGGCGTCAAACAGGGGAACACCTACACCCGACGTCCCGCGGCGAAGATCGCGGGATCCACGGATTCACAAAGATTATCAGTAAAAACTTGCACACTGCGTTAATTATAAACAAAAAATGGCGGAGATCAGTTTGCCATACCCTAACCAACTCCAAACTGGGGTGGTATGGTCATGTTTTTCTCTTTGAATGCGAGTATAAATACGTATTTGGTGAGTGTTAAATGTGTTCTCCGCCTGTTCTAAAATGAAGTGCAACACCATAAGATGTTAGTTGAAATACAAACAAAAAAATGGAGTTGCATTTGGAAAAATATCACCACTTATCTTATGAGGAAAGAGTGAAAATAGCGAAGCTTTGGCAATCGAAGTCCTCAATC
>CAMASM010000014.1 GCA_945860985.1 Candidatus Finniella inopinata | reverse complement strand
AGATGTGAAAAATATGAAACAAGAGGAATTTGATGAAGTCATGGAAAATTACAATACAACACCCAGAAAATCTTTGGGATGGTTAACTCCTCTTGAGGCCTTTAATGAAAATTTACACCGTGTTGCACTTCGAACTTGAATGTGGCATGGACTCTATTTTGAAGTAGACAATTGATTATTACTCCCAAGCCGGCTAAATCTATAACTGGTTTAGGAGAATGTATATGTCGTTAGTATTTAGCTTAACTGAATTTATTGAAAATTGTTTAAAGGAAGTTATTCCTGACGCCAATCTAGAAAAAGTAGTATTAGAGCCAGCTAAGGATCAAACTCATGGCGATTTGGCAAGTAATGCAGCAATGGTTTGTGCCAAAGCAGCTGGTATGTCTCCGCGAGATTTGGCGCATAAGTTGATAGAAAAAATTGAAGAACATCCAGCAATTTCTAGTGCAGCAATAGCCGGGCCTGGTTTTATTAATTTGACATTGCACCAAAGTGTTTTGCGCTTTGAACTTACTAGGATCCTTTCTAGTAATCACAAATACGGTAATAGCAATATGGGTGCTGGCAAGAATGCTCACGTTGAATATGTTTCGACTAATCCGACCGGCCCCATGCATATTGGCCACGGCCGTAACGCTGTGTTGGGTGACACAATTGCCAACCTCCTTGAAAAAGTTGGTTATAAGGTAACACGCGAATATTATGTGAACGATGCTGGAGGGCAAACTATTGCCCTTGGACGGTCTGCCTATGTGCGCTACTTGCAAGCTCTTGGAAAAGAAATTTCAGAAGCTGACTTCGATGTAGATATGTATAAAGGGGATTACTTAATTCCAGTTGGGCAAAAGCTTGCAGAAGTTTATGGCGACTCGCTTTTAAATAAACCTGAGGCAGAGTGGCTAGAACCGGTACGTTTATTTACTATTGATGCCATGATGGATTATATCAGGGCTGATTTGAAGCTTTTGAACATTGTTATGGAATATGCATCAGAGTCAGCAATTACCAAAGAGGGTTGGGTCGATAAAGCTTTAAAGTTGTTAGAAACTAAAGGTGATGTATACCAAGGTGTGCTTGAAAAGCCAAAAGGCCACCAGGTGGATGATTGGGAAGAGCGGCCTCAAGTTTTGTTCAAAGCCACAGCTTATGGTGATGATATAGACCGCGCTTTGCAAAAGTCGGATAGTACCTGGACCTATTTTGCGGGTGATGTGGGCTACCACTACCACAAAATTAGCCGTAATTATGACTTACTGGTCAATATTTTAGGTTTTGACCACGTTGGTTACGTAAAGCGTTTAACATCTGCTGTGAAGGCTTTAAAAGCTGATTTGCCGTATGTTATTAAAACCTGCCAAATGGTAAATTTTGTTGATAACGGTCAACCAATTCGTATGTCTAAGCGTGCTGGTAACTTTATTACAATTAATCAATTGGTAGAGCGGGTTGGCAAAGATGTGGTGCGCTACATGATGGTTTCTCGCCACCAAGACATGATTATTGATTTTGATTTCACTCAAGTGATTGAGCAATCAAAAGATAACCCGTTATTCTATATTCAGTACGCCAACGCGCGCATTCATTCTGTGCTGCGCCATGCTGCGGAAGTGTTTAAAAATATTGATCAGAATCCTTCTCTTGAAAGTTTGGTAGATGAAGCTGAACTGAATCTAATTAAATGCTTAATTCAGTGGCCTAGGGTGGTGGCATCAGCGGCGCATCACTTAGAGCCGCATCGTATTGCTAACTATTTGTACGATCTTGCTGGTATGTTCCATAGCCTTTGGAACAAGGGTAAAGAAAATACTCAACTGCGCTTTATTGATGAAAAATCGCAGGCCCAAACCGCAGATCGTTTAGCGCTGTTAAGGTCAACCGCTTTGGTAATTACTGAAGGGCTTGATCTTTTGGGCATTACCCCTGTGGAAGAAATGCGCTAATGCAATTTCAAAGTCCTTTAGTTTATGGGGTTTTAATTAAGCGCTACAAACGCTTTTTGGCTGATGTGCGTTTGGATTCAGGTGAAGAAATTACAGTACACTGTCCAAACCCTGGGGCGATGATGGGAATTACCATTCCTGGTTTGCGAGTGGCTTTATCAAAATCAGCAAATTTGGCGCGTAAGCTTGCCTATAGTTGGGAAATGGTGGAATTAAATGGGGTGTGGATTGGTGTGAACACCGGTAATCCCAACCTTATTATTGGTGAAGCATTGGCTTTAAATACAATTGCTGAATTAGCAGGTTATAAGCATTTTAAGCCTGAGGTAAAATACGGCAAAAATTCTCGCATAGATTTCCTTTTGAGTGATGGACCAACGCAGTTATGTTTGGTGGAAGTTAAAAATGTGCATTTAATTCGAAACGGCAGTTTGGCGGAGTTTCCTGATTGCGTTACCGCCAGGGGTGCTAAGCACCAACTAGAGCTGGCAGAGCAAGTGAAAAACGGCATCAGGTGTGTTTTGCTTTATGTGGTGCAGCGTGGTGAGGCGCAAAGTTTTAGTGTGGCAGCAGACCTTGACCCAGCTTATGCAAAAGCTGCAGAAGCCGCAACTAGGGCAGGGGTAGAAACATTTGCTTATAGTTGTAATATGGAGGAAAGCGGAATTACCCTAAGGCAAAGTTTGCTGATAAAATAAATGCCACTACAAAACCCAGTTTTTAAAACTCTCGACCAACTTTTGCCACCAGGAACTAATACCATTGTAGTGGGCGTTTCTGGCGGGTCCGATAGCATGGCGCTAACTTTACTTGCCAATGAATACGCAAAATTAAAGGACTGCACGCTAAAGGCGTTAACGGTTGATCACCGGTTGCGTCCAGAATCAGCCGAGGAGGCCGCGTTGGTGCAGCAAACACTACAAGGGCAGGGCATTTGCCACCAGACCTTGGTATGGCAACATGATGAGGATATCAACCGCCGTCACGAACGCGCCCGGGCTGCGCGCTACCAGCTTATGCTAGACTTTTGCAAAAATTACCCAAATCCTGTGCTGTTAACGGCGCACCATCAACAAGACCAAGTCGAAACCATTCTTATGCGCTTTTTGCATGGTAGTGGACCCGCAGGCTTTCAGGGTATTCAAGGGTTACGTTTTCAAGATGGCGTTCCAATTGTGCGCCCACTGCTGAATGTTGGCCCTCAAGAGCTGCGTACTTACCTTAAAAATGAAGGCATTACTTGGGTGGAGGATCCGTCAAACCTTAACGAGTCGTATGAGCGAACCCGTGTGCGCCAATTGCTGGAGAGTATTACTAAGGATTGGGGTATGGATGGTATTTTGGCAAGTGCCACTAAGATTTATGAAATGCACAGTGGCATGGATGAAATTATTGATAGTTACGCAGAGAGTTTTGTTGTGGGTGATGCGGATGACATGGAATGCAGCACCACAGCGTCTTTGCGAGCAACGCAGCAGCAAAGCAATCCAGTGATTAGTTTCAATATTGATTCGTCTAACTGGATCAACACGGCCCTTGCAGGGCCTCGTGATGACGAAGGTGAGGGAATCCATGAGCCACTAGTAATTGACCAAGGTGCATTCTTCAAATGCCCCGAACAAATCCAACGCCAATGGCTACGTAAGCAAATTTGGCAAATCGGAGGGGCCGCTTACCCAAAGCCATATAAAACAATAGATGCCATTTTAAAAATGCTAAAGCAGCCAAAAGTAAATGGTTACAAGGTGGCTGGGTGTGTAATTAATGTAAGTAAACGAAAACTGTATTTAAAAAAGCAATAAAAAACCCCTCTCATAATGAAAGGGGTAAAATGTACTAACGTGTACTTTTTGTGTCAGCAGATTAATTAAATCTTAAGGATTGCGCTTACTATACGTTCGCTTAGGTCGTTATTTGGATCTATATCATCAAGGCTACCTTTTAAGCCATCAGCCATGAAGTTATTCAAAGGTTTTGCTTCTCCATCTAATCCAAGATATTGAACATAAAACCTTACATTGCTAGCTATATAGTTCACTAGACCGCTCCTAAAACGTATGAATTCTGGTCCGTCACCATCTCTTGGGAGAGGTGTACGGCTAATGCAGTGTACCATAGGACCTGTAGCACCAAGAATTGTTAATGCATCAATTCCGCCCCTAAGCCACGTTATAAAAGCATTCCTTGTGGTATTTGTTGGTCTGCCATCGCCAACTATTACATCATCATGAAAGAATAACACGTCTTCTGGACAGATTACCCCAATTGCTCCAATAGTTGCTTCTAGCGCCTTTCGTTTGAATCCTTCAAAGAAAGGAGTATATGCAGCTACTTGGGCTTCTGCATCTTCTCCAGCGGCTTGAGCACCTCTCAGGGCTACGTAATATGCAGTCATTTCACCGCCGACCAGACTGAAGGCTGCTACTTGTCTCTTGAATACTTGAGCGTACTGCTTAAGAGCAAGTCCAGATTTGCTATCAATGTCTTTATCAATTGCTGCTGCTGATAGAGTACTTACTCCAGCAGTTATTAATAGAGGTGTTAAAATTCTACTGAATGATTTACTAAATTTCATAATTTAATCTCCTTAATAATTTAAAATGTAATTTATTTGCAAATTTTTCATGTTAAATACTATTTAAAAATTTAAATAGATTAAGCTTAGCTAAAAAAATTTGCAAAGTTTAGATTAACCAATTAACATATAGCTTAATTTTTGAAAAAAGTAACTAATTTTTATCAAGAGATTTTTAATAGCTCAATGCTAGGTACATTTGCATTATAAAGTCATTTCGCTTATATAAAGCAGTATATTGGGGATTAACCCCCTTTACTAAAGATTTCCCCCAATTTTCCGCTGATTTGCATATTTCTAGGTTAACAGCCGTTGCTGTTTCCATAAGCAATTTGAGGGAGGCATTAGCTGGTGCTGCTGTGGCAACTGGTGTGTCATCAACCACTTTCGCAAAAGCTTCTTTTAAAGCTGCTTTGGATTTATTAATTGGTGCATTAGCCACGTTTTCAGGCTCAAATACTAAAATATCGCCTTCACCAGGAATCAAAACATCAAGCCAATTATTAAAGGCTAGTTTAATTTTAGGCTTGATTAACTTGATGAAACTTTCAAGACTACCAGAATGTGCTGCTTTTATTAGAGCATCTGTATCTGTACGTGCTAGTTGAATATGATGTGGTAGTGCTTTTGGTCCGTGTTTCAAAGTTTGAGCATATTGCTTAAGAGCAAGACCATTTTTGCTACTAATATCATCATCAAATTGCTCTGCGGCAAAATTTTGGCTTAAAATGATTACTATAAAGAAAACAATAGATTTATTTATAATCATGCCAAATGATTTCCTTATTTTTAAAAACATGTCCATTTAGATCATCATCAAAGATTTTATCAGAAATGAAATTGCATCACTAAACGCTTTGTTAGTTTGACCTACAGGTAGCATATAAGCATTCCTACCAAAAGGTTGCAAAAGCAATTTGTTATTTGCGTTTTCTGATAATCCATTAATGTATACTGCAAAGGTAGTAATAATTTTTTGAATAACTGCATTATTACATGCTTTTAGATCGCGAATTCTAGGACTGTTGGGTACATCATCTGAAATCACCATATTTATAATTTGTGTTAGTGCCTCAATAAAATTTTTTTTGCTAAATTTGATCGATTTCATAACTACTTTATGGTTTATACGTATTGGAGTTAGTATGTCTAAAAATTCAGAATTTTCATCACAATCTGCCAGATTTTTAATCCAATCTCTAACTAGATCTATAATTTTCTTCTTAACATAAGCAAGATATTCGTGATTGTCATGATAATAAGCGGCTTTTATTAATAATTCTGTATCCGTGCCTTTTAATGCGGCATGATGAGGCTGGGCTGCATTGTTTTTTAGCATTTGCGCATATTGTTTAAGGGCAAGACCACCTTTGCTACTAATATCATCATCAAATTCCGCAGCTTCTAAATAGACAAATAGAGACATCAAAACTATTAGTAATAACTTGCTAATTTTCATTATTGAATCTCCTTTCTATTTTTCAGTGAAATTGCGCCTTGGAAAAAGCCATTCTGACAGAATGGCTAATGTCCACAATAAATTTTAAAGCTATTAAAATGTCTTAATTTTTGCTTTAATTGCGTTTACAAATGCGTCACGACTTCTATCCACTAAAGTGGTTGCTACACCAACAGCAACTGTACCATTAACAAAGCCTGGCCCATTAGCTGCCATTAAATTCACTGTAATCCAAGTTTCAACTTCTGCTGCAAATTCATCTAGGATTGCAGCCCTTGCAGCTTTCAAAGATGCTAATTTTGCATCAGCAGGAGCTACAACTACTGTAGCGGTACCATCAATAATTGTATCCAGTTTTGCTATAAAATCATTTCTGTTATAAGAAACAGGTCTTTTATCTGGTAGAATCAGACCAGAGCCTCTACTTGAAAGAAATTTAGCATCAGCAACTAATAAAACTGTTTCAATCCATGTTTTAAGAAGGGCCTTAATGCCTGTTTTAGCAAAGGCAATATAAGCAGAATTATCTGTTCCTATTCCTTTTATTAGTTCATCGGTATCGGTTGTAGCTAAAGCAGCATGGTGAGCTGGTGCTGCTGGCAGCCCCTTTAAGTGTTGAGCATATTGCTTAAGAGCTAAACCACCTTTAGATTGAATGTCTGCATCTACAGCTATTGCTGATTCTAATTTCATCAGAGGGCTTAATAACACCAATGAGAAAACATAGACTAGATAATTTCTAAATATTCTTTTCATACAACAGCCTATTGTTTTTAAAGTTTACTTGCTAAAAAAACATTCCTTTAGATAGACTCAAAGGAATGTTTAATTTTTTACTTAGTGAATAATAATTGCAGCTAATATACCATTTCTCAACGATTCAACAGTGTCATCAGCAGGTGCATCTCCAAGAAGAAGACCGTGTGCTGCTGCGCCATCTTGTTGACAGTTTGCGCGTGCAATGTTCGCACCACCAACTGCTAAACCATCAAGCCAAGGAGTAATAAGTGCTTGAATTTTTGCATCAATGCGCTCTTGTGCATTAAGTAAAGTACCCAATTTAGCATTAGCTGGACCAGCTTCGTTAATTGTAGCTGCTGTTACTGCAATATCAAATGCAGCATCAAATGCAGTGATGAACGCACCATATGTCGTGTTAGCTGGTTGACCAACGCCGCCTACTACAGCTGTAAGAAATTGATCTCCAATGTTAGCATGTCCAAACATACATGCATCAAGGTAAGCTTTTACCTTTGCTTTTGCTTTTGGAAGTTCTACAATTACATATGGAGCTGATCTTGCTATACCAACAGATTCAACTAATTTTTCTGTATCATATGCAATTGGGTCAGCTAGTGCAACATGGTGAGGTGCCCCTGCGCGTCCTTTTAATACTTGTGCATACAGTTTAAGAGCTAGGCCATTTTTTGATTGAATGTCTGCATCGATCGCTGCTGACAAAGAGCTAACAGCTGCTACGGCAACCGCAAGACCTAGTAATTTATTTAATTTCATATTTTATCTCCATTAATGGTTAAATAGTTTACAATTAAAGTAAGCACTAAAGTACTCACTATTCTTATGATCTCACCGATAACTTAAGATTTGGTTAATCACAGTAAATATATATACTTTGTTTGAGGAAAATACAAGGTGTTTTTTTGCTATTTAATTAAAAATAATTTTTTAAATGGTATTAATGGTGATTTATTTGGTTTAATTTTGATATTTTAGAAATGAATGCCAATTATGCTGGTAACTATATTGCAGGTAAGGAAAACAACCATTTGAGAAGGTTGTTTTCCTATGTATTACTAAGGCTTAAAAGCTGTAAACTAAACCAACGTTGAATGAGTGTACGGTTGGTGAGTGTTTGATTTTAACTGTATCGTTTCCAATAGCTGGGTTTGTTTGGGTGCTTTCAAAATCTTTTTTGCGGTGTATTGCGCATTTGTATTCAGTTCTAAGGCTAATGTTTTTAGACACAGCAAGTCTCATACCTATACCAGGTGCAAAAGCAGTGCTTGTGTAGCTTTTATTAATAGCTGCGTGAACTCCTATAGGGTTAGCGGTATCGGAAAAAGTCACCTTAAAACGTTTAACATCAATCCCAGCAATTGCGTATACTACACAATTTCCATTAGGTATAAACCCTAAATGCACTGCTCCGCCATAAGATCCATTAGACTTGCTTTCTAATTTATTACCTGCGTTACCTTGAATCGTAAAACTAGAAGTGTCTTTTAATTGGTCAAATTGGTAAAAAAGCTCTGCTGCAGCCCATAAATTGTTGAATTTAAAGCCATATCCACCAAAAATTCCTGCTACGAAAGATGTATTAGAAAGTTTTGTACCTTTCTCTTCTTTGATACCTGCAACCGCATGTTCATAAGTAAAATCATTCTTCCCAGCCAAATGAGCGCCACCAACGCTAAGTCCAACGTAAGCTCCAGAATTAATTTGGCATGCAGCATGCGCGCCAGTTGCAAGCGCTGTAGTCAAAGCTAGAGCAGCTAAAAGTTTATTATTCATAATAAATATCCCTTAAAAAAATAAATTAATATATGGTGGTAAGATGCCACGATTGATAATAATAGTAAATATGATGGGGCTTATAAGCAGGATGGCGTAGGGGGGGGGTGTGTTTAATATGTTACATGTGGGGTTGGTTTATTGACCCTACGACTTGATCCATAAGTATCTACACAAGCGCACTTTCTAGATATGAATTGGCACATAGACGTACCACGGTTTAACCGCGGGATCCAGGTGAGTATATGCCATATTATGTTTACACAATTGTGCAATATTTGTCTCAAACGATTTCACAAGAATTAGTCCTGGCACTAGAAGAATGTGACGCCACGGATGATGGTGAAAGTATATGTGCAATACAGTGATTATAAAATAAAAAAATAAACACTATCAGTTTTGTCTTACAAAAATAAAAATTTTGATATTGTAAACATAATTTAAAATTGCTACTTTTTTTAGTATCTAAAATTTTTATGAGAGAAAAAATGTTAAAGTATTTAACTATATTATTAGTATTGAATTTTTTAAATGCTGCTGATGGCATAGCTGATGATGCAAGAATGGCTATTGTAGTATCTCCAGAGCGCACACTTGCACCAGAGCGCGGCTGTATATGTGATAGTAACTTTGCTCTTCTTTTTATAAAACCAGAATATGCCGATCCACTGGCAACAACTTATGCTGACTCTAAAGTAATGAAATACCTGGGAAATGGATCTACATTGGACATAGGCCAAGTAAGGGCTAGATTTTCAATGCGAGCTGCTATGTTATTTAGCGAGCAAAATTTAAAGTCCTATTACTGGGTGGTTCTTACACGAGATGGAATTTGTGGCGTTGTTACTGCTTTTGCAACAAGAACTGAAGGAGTGCTTGAAACTTCCACTCTTTTATCTGCTGATATGCAGGGTAAGAGGCTATCTAAACATTTAAGAGAAGCTGTGTTTAGATACTTACCAGGAATATCGTGGGTAGCGACTGCTGATCCAAGGAATTTGCCATCATGGCGATCTCTAGAAAGTGTTGGTTTTGTTCATCAAGAAACTAAATATGTTGAGAATTATGATGCATTTAGAAAATATTACGGTCGTCCCTCAAGTGACCAAATAGAAAATAGAGAAGTAATTCATTTTACCTACAGTGGTAGGCGTGTACCATTGGCAGCTTTGCTTGCTGAATGAATAATTGAATAGCGAAGTTTATGAAATCCTTCGCTATTTAATTCAAACAAGCATATTCAAAAAAGCTAAGATCAAGTTAGCCAAAAATAAAATTGCCCCATGTACTTGAGTTTTAAATAGTACTAAAGAGGCAATGATAATGATCATACCAAAGCGCTCAAAAAAAATGAAAATAGGGTGATTTTGCGGCAAAAAGCAAGTAATCATGCGTCCGCCATCAAGTGGTAAAATAGGTAGCATATTAAAAGCTGCCAAAATAACATTGATTTGCACTACAACAGTTGCAACGCCTCCTGATAAAATTCCAGTTTTCCATAAAATACTTGCAACAATGGCTAGAAAGATATTCATCATTGGTCCAGCAAATGCCACTAGGAATGTTCCTAAAGTCTGAGGACGAAGTTTTGAAAAATCTACAGGCACTGGTTTTGCCCAACCAATTAGAAATGGTGCATTTGTTATAAAAAGTAAAAATGGCAAAATAATTGAACCAAGTGGGTCAATATGTTTGATGGGATTTAAACTTAAACGCCCCATTTGCTTTGCTGAAGTATCTCCAAAGCTGTACGCTGCTAGCCCATGACTCAATTCATGTAATACAACAGCCAAAACCAAGCATAAAATTTTAATAAATATTTCCATAATTAGTGACTCCAGGATCTTTTGGTTTGGTTAATGTATTTTAATTGCTACAATCAAGATTGCTTACACACCTTTTTGTGAAATTCAAGTCTTGAAATACAACTATTTTTGCATAGTATTAATAGAAGTTGTAGACGCATGTTCTACGCTCGTTCCATTTTTGTAGTTTAAGGGGTTTTTAATGAAAATACACCGTCGTTTTACGGTTGCAGGCCTTTCTCCGTATGAGGGCATAGAATTTAGGTTTACAGCTAGCGAGATTAAAAATCCTGATGGATCAGTGGTATTTCGCCAGGAAAATATTGAGATGCCAGCACATTGGTCGCAGGTTGCTTGTGATGTGATCGCTCAAAAATATTTTCGCAAAGCTGGTGTGCCAGATGAGCAAGTATCAGTTAAGGAAGATGGTGTACCCTTGTGGCTACAAAGACGTAAGGCTAAAGCTGGAACTATAATCCGTGGTGAAAAATCAGCTAAAGAAGTATTTAGCCGTTTAGCAGGTACTTGGACCTACTGGGGATGGAAAAACGGTTATTTTGATTCAGAAGTTGATGCATTGGCTTTTTATGATGAAATGCAATACATGTTGTGCAACCAGGTGGCGGCACCAAATTCTCCCCAGTGGTTTAACACAGGTCTTTACTGGGCATATGGAATTGATGGCCCGGCCCAAGGACACTTTTTTGTGGATGAAAAAACAGGACAATTAAAGCAATCAACTTCAGCATACGAACGCCCACAACCCCATGCGTGTTTTATTCAGTCTGTAAAGGATGATTTGGTAGGCGATGGTGGAATTATGGACCTTTGGGTGCGTGAAGCACGCCTGTTTAAATATGGTTCGGGTACTGGTTCTAACTTTTCAAATTTACGCGGATTTGGTGAAAAATTATCAGGTGGTGGCGTATCATCAGGATTGATGAGCTTTTTGCGTATAGGTGACCGTTCTGCCGGTGCTATAAAATCAGGCGGTACAACGCGCCGTGCTGCTAAAATGGTGGTGCTTGATATTGATCATCCAGATGTAATTAATTTTATTGATTGGAAAGTTGTTGAAGAACAAAAAGTTGCAGCGCTAGTAACCGGTTCGAAATTAAACCAGAAACACCTTAATGAAATTATTTCAGCATGTGTTAATAATGATTTGAAAGAAGCTGATCGCTTTGATCCGAAAACTAACCCAGGGTTAAAATATGCCGTACGTGCAGCTCGCAGTTCCTTGGTTCCAGAAAATTATATTAAGCGCGCTATGCAAATGGCAGAGCTTGGTTATACAGATTTTCCATTTAAAGCTTATGACACTGATTGGGATAGTGAAGCTTACGGAACCGTATCTGGACAAAATTCCAATAATACCGTGCGTGTAACGAATGAATTTTTAGAAAGTGTTTTAGAAGATAAAGAATGGAACTTAACTTCTAGAACTACAGGAAAATCCCTACAGAAAATTCCAGCTAAGGAATTGTGGGATAAAGTAGGTTATGCTGCTTGGGCTTGCGCTGATCCTGGCATTCAGTTTGATACAACTATTAATGAATGGCATACATGTCCTAATAGTGGTCGCATTAACGCTTCAAACCCATGTTCAGAATACATGTTTTTAGATGACACGGCATGTAACCTAGCATCTATTAACTTGGCCACATTGTATAAAAATGGTGTATTTGATATTGCTGCTTACGAGCATAGCATTACCCTTTGGACTATAGTTTTAGAAATTGCTGTATTAATGGCGCAGTTTCCATCACGCGCTATTGCACAGTTATCTTATGATTTCCGTACATTAGGCCTTGGCTACGCTAACCTTGGTGGTTTATTGATGGCCATGGGTATTGCCTATGATAGCCCTGAAGGACGTTGTATAGGTGGTGCTCTTGCAGCAGTTTTAACTGGAGTGAGTTACCGGACATCGGCACTCATGGCAAAAGAACTTGGTGCTTTTCCAGGTTATGCACGCAATAAAGAACCTATGCTTAAGGTTATGCGTAACCACCGTCGCGCTGCCTATGGAGAGACCGGCGGTTATGAAGAGTTATCAATTTTGCCAGTGCCATTACGTGCTAGTGATTGTACAATTCCTGGTTTGATCGAGGCTTCATGCCAAGCATGGGATGATGCCGTAACTTATGGTGAACAGTTTGGCTACCGTAATGCTCAAACCACTGTGATTGCACCAACAGGTACAATTGGCCTGGTGATGGATTGCGATACAACCGGGGTTGAGCCAGATTTTGCATTAGTGAAATTTAAAAAACTTGCCGGTGGTGGGTACTTTAAAATTATTAATCAAATGGTGCCAAAAGCTTTAGAGATACTTGGTTACACACCTTCTCAAATGGAAGAAATTGTTAATTACGCAGTAGGGCATGGATCACTTGAAAATGCACCAGGTATTAATGCTTTAACTTTAAAAGCTAAAGGTTTTACGGATAAAGAGTTAACTGCTCTAGCTGGAGTATTAAAGGCTGCTTTTGATATTAAGTTTGTATTTAATAGATACGCGCTTGGTGAAGATTTTTGCAAAAACACCCTTGGCTTAACTGATGCGCAGTTATCAGATCCAGCTTTTGATATGCTAATCCATCTTGGCTTTAGCGTTCAAGAAATTGAATTAGCTAACAACTATTGCTGTGGGTTAATGACCTTAGAGGGTGCTCCACATTTAAAAATTGAGCATTTGCCAATTTTCGATTGTGCTAATCCTTGCGGGCGTATTGGCAAGCGATTCCTTTCATTTGATAGCCACATTGAAATGATGGCAGCGGTACAACCATTTATTAGTGGAGCCATATCTAAGACTATTAATATGCCTAACCAAGCAAATATTGAAGATTGCTTGAAAGCCTATATGAAATCATGGCGATTGTGCTTGAAGGCGAATGCCTTGTACCGCGATGGTTCTAAGCTTTCCCAGCCACTTAGTAGCTTGAATATTGATACTGAAGAAGCTGAAGAAATTGCTGAAATGCCACAACAGCAAAAAGCCCAAGTGGTTGCTGAAAAAATTGTCGAACGAATTATAGAAAAAGTGATCTATGAATCAAGACGTCAAAAGTTACCTAACCGCCGCGGTGGGTATACTCAAAAAGCGGTTGTGGGTGGGCATAAAATTTATCTTCGAACTGGTGAATATGTTGATGGAAAGCTTGGTGAGATTTTCATTGATATGCACAAAGAGGGCGCATCGTTCCGCTCCCTAATGCATAACTTTGCGATGGCAATCTCTATTGGTTTACAATATGGCGTGCCTTTGGAAGAATATGTTGAAGCCTTTACATTTACGCGTTTTGAACCATCTGGCATGGTTGAAGGTAACGATTGGGTGAAAATTGCCACTTCAATTTTAGATTATATTTTCCGTGATTTAGCAATTAATTACCTCAGCCGTAATGACTTAGCACATGTTCAGCCAAGTGATTTGACTCCTGATACAATCGGTGATCGTAGTGATTATATGGTTAACCGCCATGAAGAACAACCTGAGACACTAATGGTAGAAGCGACATCTGTTTTTGATGAAACAACGTCAATGCATGGGGTAGAGCACCACGTGGAAAAGGCAACTGGCACTTACGGTGCGACTAATGTGGTTTCCTATTCATCAGCCTCAGCTTCAAAACAAGCTAAATTACAAGGCTATGCGGGTGATGCTTGTGGAGAATGTGGTAACTTCACGATGGTGCGTAACGGCACTTGCTTGAAGTGCGTTACCTGTGGTTCTACGAGCGGTTGCTCGTAAGATATTTTGTGGTGAGTAAGCTTAGAGCTTGCTCACCTAGTTTTTTCACTTTGCGATAATCTTTGTATGATTCTTCCTCGCCTTTCACGGTTCTCAAACTGTTCTAAGATTTGCTCAGCTTCGCCGTCTGGTTTCTTTTTTAATGCATTTACAATCTGATCAGATGTTGCGCGTACTAAGTTTTGAGACATACTAGTAATTGATTTTTTACGAGCCTCTGACTGTTGAAGTCTTTTGATTTCACTTGCACGGTTAACTAGGATTAAGTTTGTAGTAGCGATACTGGTATAATCAAATCCATCTTCATATTCGTTATCAAATAAAATTGTCACCTTCAATCTAGGGTTATCTTGCACCAGTTGGTGGTAAAAACTTACGCATCCTGTTGCGTCTGTATTGCATGGTGGTAAGGTTGTATAGACAAAAAGATATCCAAAGTTATCTGATAAGTGTTCAAATAATCTTCTGACTAACGCTCTTTCAATATGATGGTCCTTGTCGTCTCCATCTGTCAGGGCTTTACGCCCTAATGCGCTGTTAATCGTATTTCCATCAAAGTATAGTGCAACTCCTGCTAAACGCCCCTTTGAATGTTTGCTTAAATCTTCAACTGCTTTGTAAAGAGTGGGGGCACTAGCTTTGAAAAAATCACGCAATATTTCTGATACACTATGAGCCGTTAATTTTTTGCGCAACAGTGAACATTTTTCGTTTATGTTTATAATACGTTCTTCGCGTTGAGTTGTGTTCATTCTCCTTATTGTGCACCCGTCTAGTTTATAAATAATACAAGATTGCCCAAGGTCTATAGTAGCAAAATGATCAATTGATTCAAAATTAAGTAATTTATTCCCATAAATACTTAAACTTAATTCATATAATTCTTCTTTAGAGTTTTCTGAGGTCGCCTGCCATGTAGGATATAAAAAGGGGGTTAAAAAGCGAGGTAAGTATATTATTATATCGTAACTTTCTGGACAACCATTGCAGCCCGTTGATTCTAGTATTTTTTTAAAATAGAGAAGAGACATAACGTTTAGCGTTGTTGCGTGCAGGCATTGTTCAATGTATGTTATCTCCATAACAGCACTAGCTGCATCTTTACTACGAATTTCTCCTAGAAAAAATATTTCAGCGGGAACTAGCTCACGTTTGCCTTTGGCGCTAGAGGACGAGGAGGCATGGTGATGATCTTCCACTACAACTTCATCGCTGTGGCCTGCAGTTCCGAATAAAATACTTGATAGTATTATAATACTTAAAATTTTAAATTTCATTTCCGTTATTTCTAATAATAAAATTGTATAGTGAGTTATATAGAGAGTTATATAGAGAGTGTTTGCTTGCTTGTCAATGTTTTTGCTTAAAAATTAACAAACACTTACGGTGTCTATGCAGAAATTTCACCATGATGCTCAAGTTTGCACTATTTTAAAAAATACCTTGATATCTAAAATTTTAGCATTGTACAATTTAAAGGTAATAAATAGTTTGTAATAACTTTAACGTAAGGGAATGAAACAAATGAAGAAAGTATTAGTTTTAACGGCGTGTCTTTTAAGCGGATTAATGGCTGCTAGTGCTGGCGATAAAAAGATAGATGAAGCTGAAGTTCAAAGGGTTATGACCGAGATTGGAAGGGTTACTGGGGAGATCACAGGCAACGAAAGAGTAGCGGCGCTAATAAAGAGTGATGAAGCTTTTAGAAATAGTGTGACTTCAAAAAATCCACACGTTGTGGCAGAAAGAGAAGCGAAAATAAAAGACTTTAAAGCTCAACTTAAAGCTCTAGAAGAGCAATTGGATAAGCTGCTTCCTAAGCAATAAAATATTTGAAAAAGAATAACTAAACTAAAGCACCCATTGCATAATCTGCCTTGGGTGTTTTGAATTTAATATTCCCTCTAGGGAAAAATTTAAATTTTGCTTATAATCCTATAAATGAATAATTCAACTTAATCTGAAGGTATAAATGAGTTTTCCTGATTTGCTAATGAATGCTTTAAAAGTGAAGCCACAAAAACGTGAAAAATTTTGGCGAGAAACAAAGAGTCTTACTAAATTTATTATTGGTTTTCTCGTTTTTAGCTCACTATTTTTTAAGCCGTTTAATATTCCAACTGGCTCGATGATTCCCAATTTGTTAGTAGGTGATTTTTTGGTGGTTAACAAATTTGCATATGGGTATACACGCCATAGCCTTCCATTTGGATCTGACATTAATTGGTTTGAAGGGCGTATAATGCCGCAAAATCCTAAAATGGGAGATATTGGTGTTTTTAATAACCCTAATGATCCTGAGCCATTTAGCATTTTCGGAATAAAGCTGTGGAATTCCAGTAAAGATTATGTAAAGCGCATTGTTGGTTTGCCGGGTGACCGCATTCAAATGAAACGTGGGCGCTTATGGATTAATGGCGTAGAATGTCCCATTCAAAGAATTGAAGATTTTCCATTGTTAACAAGATCTGGCAAAACAGTAATGGTGCCACAATTTGTGGAAACTTTACCGAATGGGGTTAAGCATACATTTATTAAGCAGGTGCCATTCGGGGAATCTCATCCGTTTCGCCATGATCCAGAGCATAGCTCAGATGATACTATTGAATATGTTGTGCCGGAAGAACATTTTATGATTGTAGGTGATAATCGTGATGATTCTTTAGATAGTCGTTTTATGGATGATCGGGTCAAGTTTATCCCATTTAATAGTTTAATGGGTAAGGTTTCTTTTGTGTTCTTTTCGACATCCGCTAAATGGTACGAGGTTTGGAAATGGCCAACTGGCATACGTTTTGAAAGAATAATGATATTTTCAAAATGACCATTGAGGATATATTAGGTTACTCTTTTAAAAAAAAGACATTACTGGTTCAGGCGATGTCTCCCCCTGTTCTGCAACATCGAAAATATGGAAAAATTTTTGAACGTCTTGAGTTTTTAGGCGATAGAGTGCTTGCAATAGTTATTGCTGAAGCACTTTATAGCTACTATACCCATGATGAAGAAGGAAAATTAGCTAAGCGATTGGGTTATTTAACTTCTCGGGAATTTTGCCATAAAGTCGCTGAAACAATTAATTTGGCGCAATTTTTGCCAATTAGTAAAGATGATCTTGTTGGCACAAGTATTCTAGCAAATTGCATTGAAGCGTTACTTGCTGCTTTATATATAGATGGGGGTATTGAGGCTTCACAGAATTTTATTCATAAATATTGGGGCAGCGCAATTGAAGATATTGATGAAATGCCAAAAGACCACAAAACCTTAGTGCAAGAGTGGTCCCAAAAACATGGTATGGAAATTCCTGAATATATACAAATTGACAGGACAGGACCTGATCATGCACCGTCTTATATGGTTGAAGTTGTTTTAAAAAATGGTTTGACAGCTACCGGGCAAGGTAAAAATAAAAAGCTAGCAGAACGTGATGCGGCGCAAAAACTATGGCAAATAATTCAAAAAAAACAATAATGCTGGGTTTATCCACAAAAAAAGCCATTTCGGTTAACTCTTTATTGACTTTTTGGCTCCATAGTTGAAGTATAGGGTGACGCCCCAATTGCGTTACTATTTGATATAATAAACGGAGAAAATATGAGCAAATCAACTGGAGACAGCAAGAATACATTGTATTGCTCTTTTTGTGGAAAAAGTCAACATGAGGTACGTAAGCTTATTGCTGGTCCTACTGTATTTATTTGTGATGAATGCGTTGAGCTTTGTACAGATATTATTCAAGAGGAGAGCAATGGCCCTAGACTTATTACTGAGGGGGTGCCGACACCATTAGCGATTCGCACCGTGCTTGATGATTATGTTATTGGTCAAGGCCATGCCAAAAAAGTACTGTCTGTAGCTGTGCATAACCACTATAAGCGGTTAAACCATGGTGGACGTGCTAGTACTGGTAATGAAGTAGAGATTGCTAAGTCAAATATTTTGCTAGTAGGTCCAACAGGAAGCGGTAAAACTTTGTTGGCACAAACATTAGCGCGAATTATTGATGTACCATTTACAATGGCGGATGCTACTACTTTAACAGAAGCTGGTTATGTGGGTGAGGATGTTGAAAACATTATTCTAAAACTTTTACAGGCTGCTGATTATAATGTAGAACGTGCACAGCGTGGTATAGTTTATATAGATGAAGTAGATAAGATTTCTCGCAAATCAGATAACCCATCCATCACTCGTGATGTTTCTGGAGAAGGGGTGCAGCAGGCGTTGCTAAAAATTATGGAAGGTACTGTTGCTTCAGTGCCTCCGCAAGGTGGACGTAAGCATCCACAACAAGAATTTTTGCAAGTTGATACTACTAATATTTTGTTTATCTGTGGTGGAGCCTTTTCCGGATTAGAAAAAATTATAGCCGGACGTAAAAAAGGCAGCGGTATTGGTTTTGGCGTTGAAGTAA
The DNA here is from genome assembly GCA_945860985.1 of Candidatus Finniella inopinata. Classification (GTDB taxonomy): domain Bacteria; phylum Pseudomonadota; class Alphaproteobacteria; order Paracaedibacterales; family CAITNM01; genus CAITNM01. The sequence continues at coordinate 7,390 of CAMASM010000014.1, read as the reverse complement.
AAGGGCCAAATGACCATAAGGTTGGTGAACTTTTGCGTGATCTTGAGCCAGAAGATTTATTACGCTTTGGCTTAATTCCAGAATTTATTGGGCGTTTACCCGTGGTTGCAACTTTAGGTGACCTAGATGAAGCGGCTTTGGTTGAAATCCTTTCTAAACCAAAGAATGCCTTGCTTAAGCAATACGCACGCTTGTTTGAGATGGAAGATGTAAAGCTCACGTTTGATGAGGAAGCTTTGCAGTCGGTGGCAAAAAAAGCAATTGTCCGCAAAACTGGGGCGCGAGGCTTACGTTCAATTATGGAAGGTCTCTTACTTAACACTATGTACGATTTACCATCGCGTACTGAGGTAGAAGAGGTTATAATTAACAAGGATGTTGTAGATAATAAGGCGGATCCAATTGTAGTTTTACGTCCTGAGGAACCGAAGCGTAAAGAAGGTAGTCGTTAATGGCAAAAAAAAATTCTTCACTTTCAATAAATAAGGGCAAACTTTTACCAGTATTGCCACTTAGGGATATTGTGGTTTTTCCACACATGATTGTCCCGTTGTTTGTAGGGCGTGAAAAATCTGTGCTTGCATTAGAAGAGATGATGCAAACTAACGGCAAGCAGCTTATATTGGTCACTCAAAAGAACCCTGTTGATGATAATCCAGAACCAAAAGATCTGTATTCCATTGGCACGATTGGCAACTTATTGCAGCTTATTAAACTTCCAGATGGTACTGTTAAGGTGTTGGTTGAAGGGATTCAACGCGTTAGATTAAATGAGTTTGTGCAAGAGTCTGAATTTTTTCAAGCATATGGATCGGTTATTCCAGAAGAACTTGGAGTTGAAGAAGAACTAGAGGCATTAACGCGTGCAGTTGTTTCGCAATTTGAACAATACGTAAAACTTAACAGAAAAATTCCGCAAGAAGTCTTGGCTACAATCAGTCAGATTACTGATCCAGCGAAGCTTGCTGATACGGTCGCTTCGTATTTTAGTTTGAAAATTTCTGACAAACAAGTTTTATTGGAAACTACCAATGTTTCAACAAGGTTAGAAAAAGTTCTTGGATACATTGAAAGTGAAAGTGCTGTATTGCATGTCGAAAAGAAAATTCGTACCCGCGTTAAAAAACAAATGGAAAAGACGCAGCGGGAATATTATCTTAACGAGCAACTAAAAGCGATAAATCGTGAACTTGGTGAAGGCGAAGAGGGCAAAGACGAAATTGCAGAATTGGAAGATAAAGTAAGAAAATTGAAGCTTTCCAAGGAAGCATTAGAAAAAGCAGTTTCTGAAATTCGTAAACTGAAGTCTATGAATCCTGCTTCCGCTGAATCAACAGTACTGCGCAATTATTTGGAGTGGTTGTTGAATTTGCCATGGAAGCATCGCAGTCGTACCAAAAATGATTTGAATGCAGCTGAGGCTATTTTAGATAAAGATCACTATGGCCTTAACAAAGTAAAAGAACGAATTTTAGAACATTTGGCTGTGCAGGCCAGGGTTGGTAAGGTTCGTGGACAAATTTTGTGCTTGGTAGGTCCGCCTGGCGTGGGTAAAACAAGTTTAGGCAAATCTATTGCCAGAGCTACAGGTAGAACTTTTGTACGTATCTCACTAGGTGGAGTACGTGATGAATCTGAGATTCGCGGACATCGTCGCACTTATATAGGGTCAATGCCTGGAAAAATTATTCAAGGCATGAAAAAAGCTAAGTTTTCTAACCCTCTATTTTTGTTAGATGAAATTGATAAGATGGGTAGTGACTGGCGCGGTGATCCTGCATCTGCTTTGCTTGAAGTGTTAGACCCTGAACAAAACTCAACATTTAATGATCACTATCTTGAAGTTGATTATGATCTTTCAGATGTTATGTTTGTAACTACAGCTAATACCTTGAAAATGCCGCAGCCATTGCTGGATCGCATGGAAATCATTCGTATTCCTGGTTATACAGAAGATGAAAAATTAGTAATTTGCCGTAAGTATTTACTGCCAAAGCAAGTCTTAGAACATGGTTTGAAAGATAATGAGTTCGAAATTAATGATGATGCAATCATTCAGCTGATACGCACCTATACACAAGAGTCAGGTGTGCGTGGGATCGAGCGAGAAATTGCCAATTTGTGTCGTAAATCTGTACGTCAAATTATGAGTGGAAAAAATAAACATATAAGTATCACGGCTGAAAATTTAGGCGAGTATGCAGGAATTAAACGTTTTCGCTATGGTCAAGTTGAAGAATTTGATGCGGTTGGCGTTGTTACAGGTTTGGCATGGACTGAGGTTGGCGGGGTATTGCTAAGTATTGAAGCCGTGGTTTTGCCGGGTAAGGGTAAAACTATGATTACCGGAAAGCTTGGCGATGTCATGCAGGAATCAATACAAGCTGCATTTAGCTATGTTAGATCGAAGTCTTTTCAGTTTGGCTTAAAGCCAAGCTTGTTTGAAAAAAAAGATATACATATACACGTACCAGAGGGGGCTATTCCCAAAGATGGGCCATCTGCCGGTATTGGCATGTGTACAGCTATTGTCTCTGTGCTAACAGGAATTCCTGTTCGAAAAGATGTTGCCATGACAGGCGAGGTCACTTTGCGTGGTAATGTGCTACCTATAGGTGGTCTGAAAGAAAAGCTATTAGCGGCTCATCGTGGGGGCATTAAAACCGTTATAATTCCGTATGATAATGAAAAAGATCTCGCTGACATCCCCGAAAATGTAACCAAAGGGTTAAAAATAGTCCCAGTTAAACATGTGGATGATGTTTTAAACTTAGCTTTGTCTTATGTGCCACAGCCAATTGAGTTTTCAGAGGAAGATATGGCCAATGAAATATCTGCTACGAAAGTAAATTTGGCAAGTCAAACAGTTCAATAATATTTGTTACTTATTTTAATTATCTAGTTTAATCATTTATTAATAAATTCAGTGTAAAAATGTATTTAGTACATTTCTATACTGTTTTTTTTTATGTTAAAAAAATTTTCTTTATTAATAAGTATTTTAATAGCTGGGAAACTTATAACGGCTTCGCATCCAGCTTATAATTTTAATGATGACCTTTCGTCAGGCCAACCGGTAAGAATCCCAACGGAACAACCTGCGCTACCTATAGGAACGCCTACAACAATATTTCCTATTGACCCAGGTACTATATCTAATCCTGTGGTTAATCCTGTTGTATCTGATCCACTCCTCATTGATGATGCTTTGGGTGTAGATAAGCCAGAGGTACCAGTAGTACAACCAGGTACTACTATTAAACCACTTGAGCCAATCGTAAATACTCCTGTTGTTCCTACAGATACAAATGTTGTTAAGCCACCAGTTCCTACTAAGCCAACTGATTCTGATGATGATTCTGTAGACTTAGTAGTAGGCGATCTACTTCAGGATCTATCTGATGAAGAAGATTTTGATGAAGATGATGCAGATTTAGTAAGAAACCCTGCCAACGCTGTTACCATAAACGAAGAAACTAGACTAAACGGTACTACTAATAAAACACAAGGTATGATTAGTTGGTTATTTAGCAGTTTAAAATATATAGTTTGTTGGCCGTTTAGATGTTTCTACTGGTGTTGCAGCTACGACTCAGCAAGCGACACAAAAAAATCAAATTAACTAAAAATACTAACGCAATCAGCGGCAATTAAGTGTCGCTGATTAACCCCCTAAATTAAAAACCTTAATCTAATGTGAAAGGAAATTAATTATGCGTTACTTTTTAAAAGCGTGTTTGTTTGCTACATCTTTACTTTATGGAGCTAGCAGCGCTGTTGATGGAGTATTAATTGATCCAGCAGCAGGTGAAGTTAAAAGCCAATCTTTAGTTTTGCAAGAGCAAAAACCTGAATCATTAGTTGAGGAAATTCTAGGCGGAATTACTGCAGCTAGCAAAGTTGCTGAACAAGATGTATTTGTTGAATTAAGTGACTTGCCATTTGTAAAAATGCCTAGAGAATGGCAAGCAAGAGGTGATGTTTTTAATGATTCGTCAGCGTTGCTGCTTTTACTTGAAAAGGTAAAGGTTAAAGGAAAAATTGCTGCTGTAAATCGCACAAAATTACCTGTTAATTTGCTTTTAACTAAAAGGGGTCCTGACGACGGCGAATCGAAATCTTTAAGTTTAAGTATTGCCGCTGGTAGGTATAAAGATCTTGAATTTATTTCTGTTGATTCCATTGAGTCTATCTCAGTTGATTCTGGATATTTGAATATAATTTCAGAACAAGGTAAGAACTTTTTAACGGTTGAAACTGAGCAACCTCTACTGTTTCCAAAAATTTTATCACCATTTAAGTTTGTGCCAGATTTAGAAGAGTCTAAAAAAAGAGCAGAAGAAGTTGAAAAAAAAGCTGCTGAAATTGAAAAGAAAGGCAGTGAACTTCTAGAACAAAACGCTGTAGAAGCAGAAAAACTTTTAAAAGAAGCAGCAGTCTATAAACAAAGAGCTAAGAAAATTAGGGAATACGTTGGGCATGTTGGTTACCTAAGGTGGGTAGTTGCTAGGGATGAATGGGTCCGTGAAAAAAAGAAAGAATTTTCTACAGACAAACTATATTTGCCACTTTATAAACAACGTGAAAGTTTATATGCTAATTTTTGCCTAGAACGAATGCTTGAGAGTGCTTCAATTTCGTTGCCACTTAAGCCAAGAATCCCACTAAACTTATTTTCTATTTGGCTTACTAATCAAGAAAAACCTGTTGAGCCAAAAGAAGAGTATATCGATTTGCTGCTGAGAAGCGCTGCTGCTAACCCGGCAAAAGAAGGGTGGAGTCAGTACTTAGTTGTTCAGGATTTTGTTCTAGAAACTCCTGACTTATTTAAAAAAACTCGTGAAAAATTGCTTGGGTCAGGGGTTACTTTGACTTCATATGAAAAATTAATTGGTAAATTAGAATTGCAAGATTCTTTTGATGAAATCGTCACTAAGAAAAAATTTGCGAAGGCTAGCGATCTTTTGCGAGTTGAAATATTGCATAAACACGGTGGAGCTTACTTAGATATTGATCTATTAACGGCCCAGTCTCTAAAACCATTATTTTATATGTACGACTCACTTTTTGGTCTTGAACCTATGTCTGAATTTATTGGTAATGCATTTATGGCTGCTAGCGCAGGGCACCCTGTTATGCGTGAAATGCTGGATCTAATGGGACGAAACTTCAAGTTTAAAGCAGAAGGTAATACGGCATTTTACAGTGCATCTGTTTTAGATGAGAAAGATGGTTTTGATACAATTTTGCAAACAGGACCTTGTTCAACAACTGTTGCATTTTTCAATAAAGCTGGCACGGGTGGTAATCGCGATATTCTTATGCCTCCAGAAATGTTTTATCCAGCTGATAGCTCTGAAAGGCCTGAATTTGGAATTCCAGGGATCGATGAACCTATAGGTATTGGTGCGGCAACTCATCACTTGTGGCGTACAACATGGGCTGGTGCTGCTGGCAGAGACAATGGTTGTAACGGTTAAATCAAAGAATTTTATTAAATTGAAAGGAATAGGTTATGAGTAATTATATGAAGTCTTGGTTAGTGGCTACAGTTCTTTTTTTTGGAGCTAGTGGTTTTGCACCATGGAAGAATTTAAATGATGTTGATCCATCTGAAAAACAGGAAATTCTTAAAAGAGATGTTTATTCAGATCCTACATTTTTTCCACCACTTTACCAAGCAGCATATGACTTGCAGCAGTTATTTGAAGTTGGTGGAGTAAAGGCTACAGTTAATTTTGGTGCACTTTTAGGTATTGCTAGGTTTGGTCAGGCTCTGCCATGGGATGATGATATCGACTATGTGGTTACTATTGATCAAATAGATAAACTGAATGCATTAATTCCATTAGCTGATAAGTTGGGGCACGATCTTTTCCCGGATGATATCGTTAGGTATGGAGTCCCGGGTGATGCTTCAGTTGGGTACAAATTGTACCGTAGGGAACCATTTTTTGTTGATCCAGAGACTAAGAAAGAGCATTGGGTCTTTGTAGATATATTTTTATATCAACCTGATGAGGCTGATCCTGAAAAATATGTTCAAACACGTGAAAAGGCAAGAAAATCTTTTCCAAAGGCATGGTTCAAGAAAGAAGAATTAGAAAATATAACATTTAAACAATGCGGTCCAATTCAAAGAATGCCATGTAGTACCTATACCAAAGAACTATTGCACCGTTCGTACGATAAAGACTGTGAAAAGACTGCTCGTTTCTATTTCAGCCACCACCATGATGTGAAGACATGCTATATATGGGCAATTAAACCAGAAGATAATTATCCTTCTCATAAGGATATTAAATTAGAAAATAGGGTGGAAAAGCTTTTAAGCGGTATGTCATTTGCTGAATTAAAAGAAAGTGCTTGTAAAGAAAAACAACCATTATTAGGAGATGAAAAAAAACCTGTAGAAGAAATAGTTTCTGCACTTTTGGGTGATTCTTTATAAATTTCTTTGATGCGATTTGAGATAATAAAAGCCCCACGATTTTTCGTGGGGCTTTTATTATACTTAGCTAATGTCTGGAAAGGTGGAAACTTTTTTGATTAGTTCTTCGCCTGAAATCGTGTAAAAATGCCGGGATTGTGTTTTTGTGTAATTCTCACCTTCCCCCGTTTTAGATGCACCGATTACCTTTTGGGCTATGGCAACGGAAGACTCATTGCCTGGGTGAATACTGAGTTCTAATATTTTGTAATCTATAGAATCTGCCTTTAAAAAACCTCGAATTGCTTCAGAAGTTATGCCAATTTTTTGGTATTTTACGTTAGTTATGTAAAAAAATCTTTGAATTGTTTGTGTTGAAAAGTCTGGTTCACGGCCAACTATACATGCAATTTCACTAAAGTCGCTGTCGTTCATGTAAAAAAAGGCATATTTTATATCATATTTTGAGAATAACTCCTGCTTATGAGCAACCCACTTTACGTCTTTTGCCAATCCATCTTCATAGAATTGGCCGTTTAATTTGCCGCCATTATCTTGATTTAAAATATCTGCCATTCCCGTAATTCTTCCTGGTGTAGCTGGAAATGCGGTTAGCCTTTTGGTTGCAAAAAGTGCTTTCTCATTCGCGCTGGCTAAAATTTCATCAGATAAAATTTCTGCTGAAGCGCAAAAGGCTGATGCAGGCAAGGTAAGTAAAAATAAAAATTTTAAATGTCTGTATATCATACACTAACTTTGCATTAATATTTCTATTCTTAATTTTAAGGTAAAAATACTAACAAAAGATTAATACTGGCCACATTCAAGTTCGAAGTGCAACACGGTGTAAATTTTCATTAAAGGCCTCAAGAGGAGTTAACCATCCCAAAGATTTTCTGGGTGTTGTATTGTAATTTTCCATGACTTCATCAAATTCCTCTTGTTTCATATTTTTCACAT
>CAMASM010000013.1 GCA_945860985.1 Candidatus Finniella inopinata | reverse complement strand
AGGACTTCGATTGCCAAAGCTTCGCTATTTTCACTCTTTCCTCATAAGATAAGTGGTGATATTTTTCCAAATGCAACTCCATTTTTTTGTTTGTATTTCAACTAACATCTTATGGTGTTGCACTTCATTTTAGAACAGGCGTTTCACATAATATAAAAATATAATAATAGTTGATTATTTTTTTTATATTATATTAAACAAATTTTAACAATTAACTTATATAGTTTAGTTAACACAGAAACGTACAGGTAGTGCTAATGAAGGAAGAATATTTTCAATCAGTACAATCTCTTGAAAGATTGCATCGTCTTTTTCTTGATGTAGTAAAGACTGAACTAGATAACATTAAAATGTTTGATATTAATAATGTACAAGCAATAATAATTTACAATATTGGTACCAATCAATTAACCGTCGGGGAATTAACTAACCGAGGTTATTATCTAGGCTCTAATGTATCTTATAACTTACGAAAAATGGTTAAAAACGAATACATAATACAAGTGCAAACACCACATGATCGTCGGTCAAGTTTAGTTAAACTTTCTCCTAAAGGTCTAGAATTATACAAAAAGTTAGATCAAGTATTCCAAAAGCACAGCGAAATACTAAACAATAAAGGTGGAAAGGAAACTTTAACACAATTATCCAGCTCTTTACATAAACTTGAAAATTTTTGGAGCGACACGGTTATTAGTGATATCCGTTAATTTTTGATCTCATTTTTAGCTGCCAATACACTTTTACACAAGGAAAGCTTGAAAATGGTTGATGAGTACGGCACATTATGAATAAAGATTTTTTAGTTGTTAGACCATGGCTGGTTTTGTTCACCTTCGCGTTCATAGCGCCTATTCTCTCGCAGAAGGGGCGATTAAACTTGAGCTGATACCTAAGCTGTGTCATCAATTCAACCATCCTGCCATTGCAATAACTGATACTAATAACCTATTTGGTGCCTTAGAAAGTGCGACATTGTGTGCAAAATCAGGAATACAGCCGATTATTGGCTGTGAAATAACTGTTCAATTTGAAGAAATTACCGGTGCCATAGTGCTGCTTGTAGCATCATCTACAGGCTATGCTAACCTTCTAAATATCGTTAGCTATTTGTACTTAGGCGCACCAAACGACCATGGCAAGCCATATCTACCATTTGAATATTTAAATGGAAAAACAGATGGGTTAATCGTACTAACCGGTGGTTTTGATGGACTGTGGAGTCGCCTGATAAACAATAACCCAGAATTTGCCGATAACTTTTTAAGGCAACTAAAAAACTTATTTCCAAATTCAGTATACGTAGAAATTCAACGGCACGGTGAATTAGCAGAACAAGAGCAAGAAGACATTTTTTTAGAAAAAGCATATGAACTTAACTTGCCTTTGGTTGCCACCAATAATGTCTATTTTCCAGACCAAAGTTATTTTGAAGCACACGATGCACTACTGTGCATTGCCAGCAGCTCGTACGTCGTACAAGATGATCGTCGCAAAGTAACACCTCATCACTATTTTAAAAGCACGGAAGAAATGACCGAGCTATTTAAGGATATTCCAGAAGCTATTCAAAATACTGTCCAAATAGCAAAACGCTGCCGGTTTATGCCAAAACTACACGATCCTATTTTGCCACGCTTTGAAAGTAGGACTGGACGTACAGAAGAACAGGAACTTATTTTTCAAGCCCAAGAAGGTTTAGAAAAACGCTTACAACAAGAAGTATTCTCTAGATTTCCAAGTGATCAACAAGAACAAATCCGTAAGCAATACCAAGATCGCCTAGATTATGAAATAGGCATCCTCAAACAAAAAGGATTTTGTGGTTATTTTTTAATAGTTTCAGATTTTATTAAATGGGCAAAAAGTCAAGGTATTCCAGTAGGACCAGGCAGAGGCTCAGGCGCAGGATCACTAGTAGCGTGGTCACTTACCATCACGGATATGGACCCCATTCGTTTTGGCTTGATTTTTGAACGTTTCTTAAACCCTGAACGAGTCTCTATGCCAGACTTTGACGTGGACTTTTGCCAAGATCGACGCGATGAAGTTATTAAATATGTACAGCAAAGATATGGCCAAGATCGAGTAGCTCACATCATTACCTTTGGAAAGCTGCAAGCTCGTGCAGTTTTACGCGACGTTGGAAGAGTGTTACAAATCCCGTATCCAGTAGTAGATAGAATCTGTAAAATGGTGCCTAATAATCCAGCTAACCCAGTAACTTTAGAACAAGCTTTAGAAATGGAGCCTGCAATGCGTCAGGCTGCTGAAGAAGACGAATCTATAGCCAAAATGATAGAGTTTGGAAAAAAGCTAGAAGGGCTTTATAGACACGCATCTACCCACGCAGCGGGAGTAGTAATAAGTGATCGGGCACTCACAAAATTAGTACCTTTGTTTAAAGATGAAAGCTCAAGCCTACCAGCAACCCAATTCAATATGAAATATGTTGAATTAGCAGGACTTGTAAAATTTGATTTTTTAGGATTAAAGACACTCAGCATTATTGAACATTGCTGCCAAATTATACGCAAAGAACTACCAGATTTTAAGATTCAAAATATTGCTCTAGATGATGCTAAAACCCTGGAACTATTATGTAATGTTAATGTGGTTGGTGTATTCCAATTGGAAAGTGCAGGTATGCGTGATGTATTACGCAAATTGCGCCCTGATCGTTTTGAAGATTTAATTGCCCTTGTATCACTATACCGACCAGGTCCAATGGACGATATTCCACGCTATTTAGCTTGTAACCATGGTTTGGAAAAAGTGACTTTTGCTGATCCAGCTTTGGAACCTGTTTTAGCACCAACATATGGGGTAATGGTTTACCAAGAACAAGTCATGCAAATCGCCCAAATACTTGGCGGCTATACCCTGGGTGCAGCTGATATGCTACGCCGAGCCATGGGTAAAAAAATCAAATCTGAAATGGATAATCAACGTGAAAAATTTGTAAGTGGAGCCCTTGCCAAGAAAGTTAATGAAAAAATTGCCAACATAATTTTTGACCAAATGGCTAAATTTTCTGGTTATGGATTTAACAAATCTCATGCTGCTCCCTATGCCTTACTTGCTTATCAAACAGCATACTTAAAGGCAAATTATCCAGTTGCATTTTTTGCCGCATCAATGACAGCAGATATGCAAAATACAGATAAAATAAACGGCTATATTCAAGATATTTCTAGAATGGGTCTCACCTTATTTCCACCTGACATTAACCACTCATTCGCAAACTTTACCGCAGAAGGCAATGGTGTACGTTTTGGATTAGGCGCAATTAAAAACGCAGGTGTGCAAGTTATTGAAGCAATAACAGAAGTTAGAGGAAATAAGCCTTTTGCCAGCATGGCTGATTTTATAGAACGGGTTGATGCAAAACACCTTAACAAACGCTTATTGGAAAATCTTATCGGATCAGGTGCATTCGACTGCCTAGAACCTAATCGCAGAGCACTTTTTGAAGCAATAGAGCACATAAGTTACATTGCCTCTAAAAAAAATAAAGGTCAAAGCATCCAGCGCACAATGTTTGGTGAACCCCAAAGTTCAGCTGTTAATTTTAAACTACCAATAGTGCCAAAGTGGCATAATCTAACTAGCTTACAAAAAGAATTTGACGCCTTGGGCTTTTTCCTATCGGATCACCCTCTAAATGCATATAAGGAACAATTACAACAGTTGCAAGTTATACCTTCAACTATGTTTGCCAGCTCAACGACAAATACTATTCGTACCGCCGGAGTAGTACTTAATATTACAGTTCGTACAGGGAAAAAGGGGCAGAAATACGCGTTTTTAAGTCTATCGGATCAACAAGGTAATTTTGAAATAACTTTGTTTAGTGAAATTTATACCAGATCAATTGATCTACTCAAAGAAGGAGAATTATTAGCCATTGACGTAACAGTAAAGAAAGAGGAAGAGCAACTTAGACTAACAGCCAACAATATCTACAAACTTGACGACTTACAGCCATTCACAAAAATTACTTTAAAAATTAACCACGAAACTATCATAAATGGATTACTAGATGAAATTAAATCTCTGCCAGCTGGAAAATGCGAAGTTTATTTAGAAATTTCCAAAGAAATTTTAGGTGCAAACACTACGGTTAGCTTAGGAAAAAAAGCAATCAACACGCATGTTTACCAACAACTAACTGCTTGGTCTATGTAGTGCTTTGTAACCAAGCTCTTGCTATATAAGCAAAAAATAGATTAACAAAGCACCAACATACTTAATCTTCCGCTACAACTTTTTTGAAATATTGCTTTTCAAGTTTTGAAATTTCTCCATCCTTAATCATTGCATCCAATATTTCATTGATCTGCTTAAGCAAAGGCGCACCCTTAGGAACAGCTATTGAAAATGTCATAACAGTTTCGTTAATAGGAATAATTTTCAAATCAGGGTTAGAACTTTGCATTTCATATGCTTCTGAATAGCCGGTTAAAATTGCATGGCACTTACCTTCATGCATAGCCTTAAGCAAGTCAGAAAACTTATTCCTCTCTAATTTATTTACGCCATTAAATTCGCTGTCTTTCTTATCATCAAAGTACTTCTCATAAGTTGTACCTGTTTCAAAACCGAGAGTTTTGCCATTTAAATCTTCAACCTTATTAACAGTCGAGGCTATTGATGTAACAATCACGGACATTGAACGATGATAAGGCGTAGTAAAATCAACTTCTTTAGCACGATCTTCCGTTTTGCCAATTGCAGCTATAGCACAATCTGACTGTTTTTTAACAACCGTTTTAATAATGTCTTGAAAATCAACGTCATGAAAATGAACTGCTTTGCCAAGCTTTTTAGCAATAGTGTTAATTAACTCAATTTCAAACCCTCCCAATTTACCATTTTCATTATAAATAAATGGAGGATAATCACTTGAAACAGCTATATTCAAAACATTATCACTACTAGTTTCAGGTGCTTTATTATCCTTTTTTTCGCAACCCACAAACATTAAAGCAATCATCAGTAAATTTAAAATTCTCATCAATTTAACCCTTCAGTTGATTCATATCACTTAAAAATACGCTACCACGATTCCTATGGTAGAGCACTATTATAGCTAATCCAATAGCAGCTTCAGCCGCAGAAGTAGCCAGAACAAAAAGTGAAAATATTTGGCCATCTAAATCTTTCAAAATAGCTGAAAAACCAACAAAATTCACACTGACACTAAGAAGCATTATCTCTATAGAAAGCAATACTGAAATTATATTGTGGCGACGATGATAAATACCAAACAACCCCAAACAAAGAAGATAAATAGATGGTACTAAAACTAAAAGGTGGCTCATAAATCAACCCCTTTTTTAAATGGCACTTTGACAATTATCAAAGTATCAGAAGGCTCACGGTTTACTTGATCACTAATTTTTTGGTAATTAACATTTCGACGATCCCGCAGAGTTAATAGTATTGCCCCAATCATCGCTAACAACAGTAACAAACCAGAAATTTGAAAAATATAGAAATATTGAGTATATAAATAACTGCCAATCAAATGAGTATTCGTAATCATTGTAGGAATAGGTAGAGCAATAACATCGCCGGCCTTTTCCCAAGATTTCCACGGTAAAATTGCGATAATTAACTCAATAAATAATGCAAAAGCTATAATAGCGCTAAATCCTGTATATGAACTGTATTTAAATTTTAAAAGTTCCTGGTCAATATCGATCATCATTACTACAAACAAAAAAAGTACAGCAACAGCACCTACATAAACAATTACTAACATCATTGCCAAAAATTCAGCCCCCCCAAACCAAAAACAAGCCTGCAGCATTGAAAAAAGCCATAACCAACAGCAATAAACTATGAATCGGTGTGCGCATTAACACGACACCAGTTGCAGATACCATTAATCCAACCACAAATATTATGTAAAGAATTGTATGACCCATCATCTATTCTCAGATTTTTTATTAAGATTTTCAGAAATAGCTTGCTCCCAACGATCACCATTGGCAAGCAAACGCTCTTTATCAAAAAGTAACTCTTCATGGGTTAGGGTGGAAAATTCAAAATTTGGACCTTCAACTATAGCATCAACCGGGCATGCTTCTTCGCACAACCCACAATAAATACATTTAGTCATATCTATATCGTAGATAGTAGTCCTTCGGCTTCCATCATCTCGCTCTTCAGCCTCAATAGTAATTGCTTGAGCAGGGCATATAGCTTCACATAATTTACATGCAATACAACGTTCTTCTCCATTAGGATAACGTCGAAGCGCATGCTCCCCCCGGAATCTTGGGCTAAGCTCACCTTTTTCAAAGGGATATTGAATAGTAGCTTTGCGTTTAAACATATAACGCAACGTGGTAAACAAACCCACAGCTATATCAAATAGCACTAAACGTTTAAGTGATTTTTTTAGCTTTTCGATTTCTTGCAACATTAAATACTTCCCAGTCTAAAAAGTTTCAAAACAGCAACCAAAACTACAGCTAGTAAAGAAATTGGTAAAAATATTTTCCACCCCAACCGCATCAATTGATCATAGCGATAACGTGGAAAACTAGCCCTAACCCAAACAAATAAAAATAAGAAGGCAGAAATTTTCAACGCAAACCATACATAACCAGGAATTATCTGAAAAATCGGCAAATTAAATGGGGGAAGCCAACCACCAAAAAACAAAATCACATTCAATGCACTTAACAAAATCATGTTTGCATATTCACCTAAGAAAAATAACGCAAACGCAAATGATGAATACTCAACATGATAACCTGCTACCAATTCGGCCTCAGCTTCTGGCAAATCAAACGGAGTACGATTCGCTTCCGCCAAAGACGATATGAAAAAAATCACCCACATTGGTAATAGGTAAACCACAAACCATGTATCACTTTGAGCAAGAACAATTGCAGATAAATTCAAAGATCCAACATTAATAAGAACAGTAATAATAATTAAACCTATAGAAACTTCATAAGAAATCATTTGCGCAGCAGAACGTAACGACCCTAAGAAAGCATATTTTGAATTACTTGCCCATCCAGCCAAAATAACCCCATACACTGCCAAAGAAGAAGTAGCAAAAAGGTACAAAACTCCAACGTTAATATTTGCAACAACCACACCTTCGTCAAATGGGATTACAGCCCACGCCGCTAAGCTAAAGCAAAACGTAATCATAGGCGCCATAAAAAATAAAATCTTATTCGAGGCAATGGGAACAATCGTTTCTTTATGTAAAAGCTTAATTGCATCCGCAATTGGTTGTAACAAACCAAAAAACCCAACCATATTAGGACCAATACGTAATTGCATTGCCCCAATAATTTTACGTTCTGCATAGGTTATATAAGCTACCGTTAAAATTAAAGGTAATATGATTGCTACACATTTGATTACTATCCACAAAACTGCTGGTATCACCAACCAGGTATATATAAATAAATCAGCAAAACTAAAATTGAATGATGTCATTTCCTATCCTTCACAATTCACTCTGTCATCATGTGAATTTGGATGTAACGCGTATTACCCACGCAGATACTATAGGATCTCATGACTTTAACTTCCTTATATGGGCTAAAATTTTTTCTGCTGCTTCGCCAGGCAACAACTTGGTCACATCTAATTCTAATAAATGCGGATGTTCTATTGTGATGAGCTGCTCCCTTTGGTATACATCTTGAGGATCAATCGATTTCCATTTAGCTCTTCTAGAAGGCTCAGTAATACGCTTTATGTTCTCTTCTTCTGATATAAGTAATTTAACAGGAACAAATAATGAACCACGTTTTAGTGCCATTGACTCTACTTGTGAGTAACACCTACGATCTCCTTCATTTTCATAAAGGCAATTAGTTAAAACATAATTATGATTTTGTTCTGTAGATATAAAATCTAAGACAGCATTGCGCATGTGTCCTATAGCATTCCATCCGATCTCAGGAATTTTGCTAAAACCGTCATAATTCAGCAATGTAAAAATTGGATTATTGATGAGCTGGTTATCACAAACAATAAATTTATGTTTACTAAGTTCTTCGCTAATTGTATATTTTCCCGTTCCAGGATTACCAACTAAATAGATAATACAAGTACTTTTTCGTTTTATCATCCATACTTCATTTGTATCCGGCTGTTCATCGATTTTTGTAAAGCCAGTTTTTTCATAAGCACGTATAGCAGCAATGTTTTTGCTATCTGGGCTAGCAAATATATAAGAATAATCTATGTTATTTTCAAAAAATTGGTTCATTACTTTTGTACCAATGCCATTTTTTAAAAAACTTTCTTCTCCTATAAAAATGTCAAAAGCCGCAAGACTTTTAGGCAATCCATTCAATGGTTTTGAACGAGAAAAATCATAAGCATTGTAAACTTGAATATAACCTATGGGATTCTCACCAATACAGATAATAAAGGCATTAATTGGTTTTTTTGTACCATTTTCTAGCTTATATCCTTTAACGTAATCGCCATATTTTTGCTGAATTAATTCAGGTGTCCATTTAGTATTTTGATCCCACCATGATTTGACGTGAGGTGCCTCTAACCATTTTAACAATAACGGAAAATGTGATTCGCTTAGTGGTACAAAAGTTATGTTTATAATCGAAGTCAAATCAAACAACCCTACAATTTTCATCAACAATTTCACTAATTGCATTTGCCATATTAACTGAATGACGGCTAATTACATCACGCATGTAATAATTTACCACAGCAGTTTTAAACGGTTCATTACTCAATTTCGTCTCTGTCACATTAAACTGTTCAAAATCTGGTTTAGCTAATTGTGGCAATAAATTTTGCAGCTGCGCCAGTGTATTAAACGGTAACGGATTGCCCAATTTTTCTGAAATTGCACGAATAATTTTCCAATCCTCTTTTGCATCACCAGGAGGCAAAAGTGCTTGATTAGTTTTCTGTACAACGCCCTCCATATTTACATAAGTAGCATTTTTTTCACTAAAAGCGGATCCTGGTAAAACAACATCAGCCCTGCTCGCTCCTATATCACCATGATGGCCCTGATAAATAATAAATGCATCGCCATAGCTTTCATCAATATCTACATTTAATAAATATAATAATTTTAAGCTACCGTTCCTTGCGCTATCTATAATTTGATTAAAATTTTTGCCATTTTCTTTAGGTACAAAACTAATATCCAACCCACCGACCCGTGCTGCAGCAGTATGTAAAATATTTACCTGACAGGAATATTCTTGGAAAAGACGATTTACCAAATTCAATAGACCCAGTTGATCCTGCATAAAACAGCTTGTACCCAAAATTACTATTGGATTTTTTGCATTTCTCAAAATATCTAAAAACGAATGTGAACCTCTAATTAACTCATCCAGGGCGCTAGCCGTGTCACCTAAATGTATATACGGATATGTCAAATCAACCGCTTCACCAATTAAAGCAATTTTGCAGTGGTTATTTATGGCAGATTTATGCAAACGTGCATTAACCATTGTTGCCTCATAACGTGGATTACAACCAATTAGTAAAACTGCATCAGCATCTTCAATATTTTTAATTGTTGAATTGAATAAATAATGACTACGGTGCTCATATGGCAGCATCGCACCATCTACACGACAGTCGCGATTATCAACCCCCATAGAATCAAGCAACATACGCAAAGCTAACATGCCTTCTTGATCAGCCAAATCTCCAGCTAAAGCAGCCATTTCATGAGGTTTAGTCTCAACAATTTTTTGACAAACTAGCGTAATTGCCTCATCCCAAGAACAAGCAGTTAGTTTGCCATCTTTTCTAATGTATGGCTTATCAAGACGCTGACAAGCCAGGCCATCGTATGAAAAACGCGTTTTATCACTAATCCATTCTTCATTAATTGCTTCGTTAAGGCGAGGCATAATCCTCATTACTTGCTGATCACGCACATCTATACGAATATTACTACCTACCGCATCCAAAACATCTATGGAATCTATTCCTTGCAGTTCCCAAGGGCGCCCATGAAAAGCGTATGGCTTATTAGTAAGAGCCCCTACTGGACAAATATCGATCATATTGCCTGAAAGTTCTGAACTTATAGCTTTACCTAAATAGCTAATAATTTCTGTATTTTCCCCTCGGCCACTAGTTCCAATTTCTTGAACACCTGCAACATCGGTAGCAAAGCGCACACAGCGCGTACAATGAATACACCTATTCATTACAGTTTTAATAAATGGTCCCATATATTTATCTGAAACCGCACGCTTAGAAAAATCATAGCGACTATTACCAGAGCCATAATTCAAGGTTATATCCTGCAAATCACATTCGCCACCCTGATCACAAATTGGACAATCTAATGGATGATTGATAAGTAACAACTCCAAAACACCCTTGCGAGCCTTATCAACCATAGGAGTTTTAGTTCTGACAACCATTCCTTCATAAACTGCAGTAGCGCAGCTTGCCACTGGCTTAGAAGATTTTTCAACCTCAACCAAACACATACGGCAATTTCCAGCCACTTTTAAACGCGGATGATAACAAAACACTGGAATTTCTTTAGCCAATTCACCACAGGCATTTAAAATACTGGTACCTGGCTCTACTTCAACCTCTACGTCATCAATAATTAGCTTAACCATATAAATTAACCACCTTAGGCAAACACCTTCTTAATACGCGCTTCAATCTCTGGCCTAAAGTGCCTGATCAAACCTTGAACTGGCCATGCAGCAGCATCTCCAAATGCACAAATAGTATGGCCTTCTATTTGCTTAGAAACATTTTGTAAAAGATCAATATCATCAATTTCAGCCTGACCTTTAACTAATCTTTCCATCATCCTCCACATCCATCCAGTTCCCTCACGACACGGAGAACACTGTCCGCAACTTTCATGCATATAAAATTTGGACAACCTAGCAATTGCTTTAATCACATCAGTCGATTTATCCATCACAATTACTGCAGCTGTACCCAAACCACTTTCTACTTCATGAAGATAATCAAAGTCCATTAAAACATCATCACAAATTGATTTCGGTAATAATGAAACAGAAGCACCACCAGGAATTACTGCTTTTAAATTTTCCCAACCGCCACGCACTCCACCAGCATGTTTTTCAATTAGTTCTTTTAGTGAAATCCCCATTGATTCTTCGACGTTACATGGCTTATGAACATGTCCTGAAATGCAAAATATTTTCGTACCAGTATTATTAGGCCTGCCAATACTAGAAAACCAAGAGGCTCCTCTTTTTAAAATACTGGGAACCACAGCAATTGACTCCACGTTGTTAATCGTAGTTGGACAACCGTATAGTCCTGATTGAGCCGGGAAGGGGGGCTTTAAACGAGGGAAACCTTTTTTGCCCTCAAGGCTTTCCATAAGCGCAGATTCTTCACCACAGATATAGGCACCGGCACCTCGATGCAGGTAAACATTTAAGTGCCAACCTATAGTTTTTTCAGAATTTTTTCCAAAAAATCCCGCTGAATAAGATTCGTCTATAGCTGCCTGCAACACTTCAGCTTCACGAAAATACTCCCCACGAATGTAAATATAAGCCGTATTAGCACCAATTGCACAACTAGCGTAGACAATACCTTCTAATAACTTATGTGGCTCATTTCTTAAAATATCACGATCTTTGCAGGTGCCAGGTTCACTTTCATCAGCATTCACTAACAAATAATGAGGCTTTTCACTTTTTTTTGGCATAAACGACCATTTAATACCAGTTGAAAACCCTGCACCACCTCTCCCCCGTAATCCACTGGCCTTAACTTCTTCTATTATCCAGCCCGAACCTTTTTGGATAAATTCCTTAACACCGTGCCAATCACCACGCGATTGCGCAGTTTTTAAATCATTTGCGCTTTCACCAAAAAGATTAGTAAAAATCCGATCCTGAGATTTTAACATGGCATACCTTTTGAACACTGCCGACCAGTTTGCGAACCATATTTAGGCAATTTGCCAGACTTTAAATCATCAAGAATTTGTTCAACAGATTTTGGAGTTAAATCTTCAAAAAAATCATCGTTAATTTGCATCATCGGAGCATTAACACAAGCCCCTAAACATTCAACTTCTGACAAACTAAACTTTCCATCTGCCGTAGTTTGCCATAATGAAATATTCAATTTATCCTGACAGGTCTTTATAATTTCTTCAGCACCACGCAATGCACACGGAATAGTACCACATACTTGCACATGGTATTTACCAACAGGTTTTAAATTAAACATGGTGTAAAAACTCGCTACTTCGTAAACACGCATTTCAGGCATACCTAGTAAACTTGCAACTTCAGCAATTGCTCCATGATTAAGCCAGCCAGAATTTTGACGCTGAGCTAAGTCAAGTAAAGGCAGTACGGCGCTAGCTTTACGATCATCTGGATATTTTTTTAAAATCTCAGTTATCTTGGCAATATTTTCTTGGCTAAAGACAAAACTCATTAACGGTCAACCTCTCCAAATACAATATCCATTGACCCCAAAATTGCCACTATATCCGAAAGCAAGTAACCACGCCCCATAAAATCAAGCGCTTGTAAAAAGGCAAAACCAGGCGCTCTAATTTTACAGCGATACGGTTTGTTAGAACCATCTGAGATTAAATGCACACCAAACTCACCCTTTGGTGCCTCAACAGCCACATACACTTCCCCTTCAGGCACATGAAACCCTTCAGTGAATAATTTAAAATGGTGTATCAAAGCTTCCATTGAGGTTTTTATTTCCGACCGGCTTGGAGGAGAAATTTTATGACTGTGATGATGCACTGGTCCTTTTGGCATTATTTCTAAGCATTGCCGAATCAGCTTAACCGATTCTCGCATCTCAGCAATTCTCACCAAGTAACGATCGTAGCAATCCCCGTGTTTACCTATGGGAATATCAAAATCAAGCTTTTCATAAATTTCATATGGCTGTGACTTACGCAAATCCCATGGTACACCAGATGCCCTTAACATAGGACCAGAAAGTCCCCAGGCAATTGCATCCTTGCTATCAATAATTCCTATATCAACGGTACGTTGCTTAAAAATGCGGTTGTTGGTAACGAGATTTTCAATATCATCAACAACCTTTGGAAACCGTTCAGTAAAACTATAAATTTCTTCAAGCAAAGAGCTGGTAACATCATTGGCAACACCACCAGGACGAAAATAAGCGGCGTGCAATCTAGCTCCACTCGCCTTTTCATAAAAACCCATAATTACTTCGCGTTCTTCAAATGCCCACAAAAATGGGGTCATTCCGCCGACATCAAGAACAAAAGCTGCAATATTTAACAAGTGATTACCAATTCTAGACAGCTCACAAAACAAAATTCGAATACATTGAGCACGCTCTGGAGCACTAATAGAAAGTAATTTTTCAATTGCCATGACAAAAGCATGCTCTTGGTTCATGGGCGCAACATAATCAAGCCTATCAAAATATGGAATAGCTTGAAGATATGTTTTTTGCTCAATTAGTTTCTCAGTACCTCTATGCAAAAAACCAATGTGTGGATCAGCCCTTTCAACAACCTCACCATCAAGATCAAGCACCAAACGCAATACTCCATGAGCGGCAGGGTGCTGTGGTCCAAAATTGATAGTATATTTATCATTCATTGATGAACCTCTGTTTCCTTTTTCAAAAGTTCATCCCATTGACCCTCCCAAGGGCTTAGGAAATCAAATTTACGGAAAGGCTGATTTAGGTCTAATTCTTTATATTCAACTTGGCCAGAACCTTTATTGAAATAAACTTCATTATAACCAGAAACAGGAAAATCCTTACGCAATGGGTGACCAGAAAAATTGTAATCACACAAAATACGACGCAAATCAGGATGATTATCAAATGGAATACCAAACATATCCCAAACTTCGCGTTCGTACCAATTAGCATTTGGATACACATTAATTACGGAAGATATGGGAACCGAAGTATCACAAGATATTTTAACCATTAACCGCTGGTTAGTACTATGACTTAACAAGTGATAAACTAACTGATAGCGAATTGGATTTTGAGGATAGTCAACGCCTGCTAAATCAACCAACTGAGAAAAACGCATTTTTGGGTGATCACGCATAAACATAAGCACACGCACAATATTTGCAGGAAAAACAAAAACACTAATCGGTGACGTTGAAACATCAACCCTTTGAAGATCAGGGCCTATAGCCGTAAGCAATGTTTCTAAAGATTCTTGCAATTTAAAATAAATCTGTGCCCACTTAGATGGAGTATACCATGGAAAATGCTTGTGAAAATCCTATTTCATTAAATTTTAATATGTTTTAAAGACTACGCCGATGTACAAGTTTTAACATACACGTTTAACCATTTTTTAATCTATATTGGGATATATTGTATTTAAGAACAGTTCTTCAGATATTACTTCGAGGCATCATTCTAAAACCCTTAAGGATGCCAATGGCGAAGCTATGTCTGCTAGATTGGATGGAGCCAAGGCGGGTGGCCCACCCTTTGTTTGGGCGGGGGTGGGGGAAGGTACCGTATACCATCAAAAAATTAATTTTTCGTTAATTTCTATGAAAAAACTTATACGCTGCGCCATTATACCAATGGACAAGCGACTCTAAGTATCACTTCTAACAAAATGAACATCGATAATTGGTTTTTTTCCAAAGCGTTGGTTACATTCTTGTTTTATAGATTTTTGCAAAGCTTCAAGGTAATTTTTTTCCTTACCCATATCTTGGCGCATAGTACGCCGCACAATATTTTGCAAAGATTCCATCAAGCTTTCAGACTCTTCACCCCGCTCAACAACCCCACAAAAACTTACCACAGGTATTCCTTGAAGCTGACAAATATCATCCACTGGAACGCTTATGAAAATAGCACCTTGCACAGAAACTTTATTGCGTTCTTTTAAGATTGAGCTTTGCATATTAACTAAACACTTGCCATCGATACCCCAACGCCCAGATTCGATAGTATCAATAATTTTTGGTTTATCGCCGGCAAGTTCAACCAAAGAACCATTCTTTATCAGTAATGAATGCGGTACACCATTAGCTAGACCGAGTTCCGCTTGAGCATGCATATGACGTGCTTCCCCATGAACCGGAATTAGCGAGCGTGGTCGAATCCAGCCATACATAGCAATAAGATCTTGCTGACCAGGATGCCCAGAAACATGCACGTCCTCATCATGAGACGTAATCAAACGAACACCCTGATGAATTAAGCGATTTTGCATTGCAGAAATGCTGCGTTCATTGCCTGGAATTACGCGCGATGAAAATATTATTGTATCACCAGAATCAAGAGAAACCAGTGGATGTTCTTTTTGTGAAATTCTAGCTAAGGCTGATCTATACTCACCTTGTGAACCTGTACTAATTAATAGAACTTTTTCACTAGGCATATCCATTGCCTGATCAACAGTTATAAAAGCAGGAAGCCCTTTTAAATAGCCAGAATGAACGGCAGCATTTACCATACGATCTAATGATCTACCAACAAGTGCAACTTTTCGCCCCACTTTATGGGCAGCAAATGCAATAGACTGAATACGCGCCAGATTTGAAGAAAAACAACAAACCACAACACACCCATCTGTAATTTGAGGTAGTAATTTTTCTAATTCAATGCTCACATCATTTTCTGAACCAGCAGTATCTTTTTCAAAAACATTAGTTGAATCGCAAACTAAAGCTAAAACCCCTTCATCACCAATTTCTTTAAGGCGATTTTCGTTAGTAACATCGCCTAATAAAGGATCTGTATCAATTTTCCAATCACCAGTGTGAAGAACACAACCATGTTCTGTGCGAATTGCCAAAGCATTAGGTTCAGGAATTGAATGGGTTAAAGTAATATACTCCACATCAAACGAACCTATTTGCACCCTGCCTGAAAGCGGAACCTCAATAATTTGCACTTGTTTTGCCCAAGATTTCTCCTCAAGCTTTTGGCGCAATACTTGAGCTGTAAAAGGAGTGGCATAAACTGGGCACTTTAAATACGGCCACAAATATGGCACAGCCCCAATGTGGTCTTCATGAGCATGGGTTAATACCAAAGCCTTAATATTATCTGCATATTCTAATATTGCCGAAGGATCTGGCATAATAATATCCACCCCTAGGCGATCACCAAAAGTAATACCACAATCGACCATTATCCACTCGTTGTTGTGACCAAACAGGTTGAGATTCATTCCAATTTCACCGGCTCCACCAAGAGGTAGAAACCAAAAATTCTTCTTTTTTGGAAGTGTTAACACTAAAAATTCCTTAAGTTTATATTTTAAAAATTATATCTATGCCCCTGTACCCATTTAAAAAATCAATATTTGAAATGGGTTTTGAACCAGGCCTTTGTAGCATTTTAAGGCTAATTGCCCCTACTTTACAAGAAATTAACACCTGAGAGTTATCTTTAGCAACCCAAGTGCCAGGCTGATACGGTAGAGTTTCATTAAATAATTCGGCTTCAATAATTTTAATTGTCTCTCCACTTAGTTCGCACACCGTGCCAGGCCAAGGGAATAAAGCCCTAATCTTACGAACAACAATTGAAGCTTCTTGGTTGAAATCTAGAGTGCATTCCGTTTTTTTAAGTTTGTGTGCATAAGTTATTCCATCATCTGGTTGAGCAACTGCCAAAAGCTTACCAGCCAAAATATCTGGCAAACACTCCAACAAAGCTTCTGCACCCAAATTAAGCATCTTGTCATGGAGAGTTTTACTGGTTTCATTCTTCACAATTAGTATTTTTTTTGTATAAAGCATAGCGCCAGTATCAAGCCCTGCATCCATTTGCATAATGGTAATCCCAGTTTCTAAATCACCAGCCTCAACCGCACGATGAATAGGCGCCGCTCCACGCCACCGCGGTAGCAATGATGCATGAATATTTATACAACCCAATTTAGGAGCATCTAAAATTGCTTGTGGCAACAGTAACCCATAGGCTGCAACAATGGCTAAATCAGCATCAAAACTCTTTACCTGATCTAACTCTTCTGCTGACTTCAAACTTGATGGTGTAAATACTTGAATACCTTGTGTTTCAGCAAATTCATGAACTGGTGATTTTGTTTCTGAATGCCCTCTACCTTTAGGACGAGGGGGTTGCGTGTAAACAGCAACAACATGGTAACCAGAATCAACCAGTGCCTTCAAAGGCGCCAAAGCAAATTCCGGGGTTCCCATAAATATAAGTTTAACCATTTTCACGGACCTAAACCCGTGAAATCTTGCATTAGAACTTATAGCTAACACCTAAAGAAACAACTGGATAAGTTTTAATCCAACTTCTTTTATTTATTTGCTTCATCAAATCTGATTTCACGTTTTCAATTGCCGCTGAATCATTGCTCAATCGACCGCTTATGCTGTTAATTTTTCCACGGGCACTACCTTGGAATAACACACCTATATCAGCATTAAAAGTAAATCCTGAACAACTTTCGTGGCCACTATCAAATCCAATACCAAGATAAGGAGATATAGGCCTAAAACTCACAGTTCCCTTTACTTCACCAATTTGTTGCGGCGTATAAGTCACTCCGTTATAGCTATGGCTGCTGCTTGGTGTGGCTTTAACTTTTAGGTTATTGCCGTTGTACAATAAACCACCAGTTAAGCGGAAACCATTTTGAAGAAAGTGCCAATCAGCTAATGCTCCAATTGAAAACATCCGCAATGTTCCCTTGTAATCAACCTCAGAATCACCAAATTTCTTAGTAAGTTGGAAGTAATTTACAACAGCACGAATCTTAAAATAATTGTTGATTTTATATCCAACATTTCCGCCAAAACCAAGAGTACTTACGCCAACACCCGCTGAAAATTGTCCACCCCTGCTACCAAAAGCCGTAGAATTTAGTAAGCCACCACAAATAAGGACGGCAAGAATAATTTTTTTGTTCATATTTTCTCTATGTCATTTAACATTAACTAAGGATAGTTATTAACATAAATACCGGAACTTATTAACTCCAATAGGACGTTTTTTAAAATAACATGTTTGCAAGTTGTATATATGTAACATTACAAATCAAACTATTGACAAAAACATCTCTAATTACCAAATTATAATTATAATCTCTTAAGCAACATGTGCCGTGGATCATTCGTTTCAAATTTAGCTAGCCGTGCCCAACCTTTAAAAGGGTGCCTTTCACTATTGAAACGAGATCTTTATGACAATTTCTATACAAATCCATGAACTTGGTGTTTCATTTTCCCACAAAACCTGCTTTGAAAATTTTTCAACACAAGTTAATTACGGGGATCGCATTGCCATTATAGGTCAAAATGGCAGCGGGAAATCCACGATGATTAAGATTTTACAAAATCAGTTTGAACCCACCAGCGGAAGAATCCAGATTTCTAAAGATGTGATATTTGGATACGTCCCCCAAGTAATTTACGAATTTGAATCTTTAAGTGGTGGGCAACGTTTAAACCAAGCATTAACAAAAGCACTTAGTGCTAATCCAAATGTTTTGCTTCTTGATGAGCCAACCAATCATCTTGATTACAGTAACCGAAAATCACTTATGCGAATGCTCAATAACTATCCCGGAACACTAATTGCAGCGTCACATGATGTAGAGTTTTTACAAAATTGTGTTGATACCTTATGGCATATAAATAATGGTAAGGTTCATATTTTTTCGGGAAATTATAATGATTACATCCATGAAGTTAAAATTAAGCGCACATCGATTAAACATGAATTATCACAAATTGAACGCCAGAAAAAAGACGCACACCAGGCTTTAATGAAAGAACAAGAACGCGCAAGCAAACGCAAAACTTACGGAGAAAAAAAATATGCTGATGATAAGTTGGCGTTAAGAGCAGCTCAAGGTAAAGGCGAAAACACACACAACAAAAACAAAAAAATGATCGCCCATGCCAAAGACGATCTTCTCGAAAAATTATCAAGCTTACGTTTACCAGAAGTACTTACACCAAAATTTTCTTTAAAAGCTGCTGATCTAAAAGACTGCATTTTGGTTTCTATAACTGATGGCTCTGTTAGTTATAAAGGTGGTGAGGTTATTCTTCAAAACATTAATCTTTCACTTAATTCTAAAAGTCGTATTGCCCTTCAAGGGGATAATGGTAGCGGAAAATCAACTCTTCTTAAGGCAATTTTGGGTGACAAAAACGTAATCAAATCAGGCAATTGGCACGTACCACAAGACACAGGTTATCTTGATCAACACTACAACACACTCTTAACTGAAAAGTCAGTATTTGAAACTATTGCTGAACTTGCCCCTACTTGGAATCACGCAGAAATTCGTAAGCACCTTAATGATTTTTTATTTCGCAAAAATGAAGAAGTTAATGTAAAAATTAGTCAGCTTTCCGGTGGGGAAAAGTTAAGATTAAGCCTTGCACAAATTGCAGCCAAAACCCAAAAGTTTTTAATTTTGGATGAAATTACTAACAATGTAGATTTACCAACGAAGAATCATATAATGGAGTTCCTAAACACCTATCCTGGTGGGTATATTATTGTCTGCCATGACAATGAATTCTTGGAAAAGTTGCATTTAAATGAAGTCTATTTGATAAAAAATAAAACCTTATTGCACAAATAAAAACCAATACAAATTAATTATGTTGCTTTAAGTGAAAGTAACACACAAGCGCTAGACTTGACGAGCAGAAATAAAGATTCTATAAATTTTCAATGTAACAACATTATCAAGGACTTTTCAAAATGACTTTTAATAAAAAATTACTAGCATTAGCTGTAGCGCACTTTGCGTTTTCCCAGTTTATTTTTGCTGCGGATGGAGCACACGATGAAAAAGGAAGTAAAACTTCAAAAGCAGTAGCGCACTTTGCGGGAAGCACAATTCAATACGCAGAAAAGTATGTAGATATAGATAAAGCTATAGCGAAAACGCAAACTAACGCCGTACTATTAAAAGACGGAACTATTGCAATGGTAAGATGGGCAGCAATTACTGGCTACAATTTAGGCGCAGCTTTTGATGGTCGCACTGGTTTATGCACCCGTGCTAAAGGCGCAGCCTTAGACTTAGATAGAGCCATAACAGCACGTGGCGAAGCAAGGCAGATTTGCGGATTTGCATTTTACCAATGGGCAAAGGGTAAAGCGACTGTAGTAGTTGCAACTACAAGCAATTTCCTTTTTCCACACCAAGAATAATCTCATATAAAACTAAATAGCAGGGTTCTAAATTTAGAATCTTGCTATCCGTCTTCATAATTCTTTCCACTTTATTAATTATCCATAAAAATTTCATAAATATTTACCATTTGTTAACTTTTATAAAATAGCATTTAAGTTGAAGCAATTTAATACAAGTGGGAAACCCATGGATTTTATAAACAAAGCAAACTTCTTGGCAACAACAATTGCCACACTAATATTGCTATTTTTACCAATAGCACTGCCAATTATACGTAAAATGCCAGGATTCAACGCTTCCAGAACATCTTCTATAGGTGGTGGTATGGCACTAGCAGCTGTTTTTGTATTCATGCTACCTGATGTAATTTCTAAAATTCACGGTGTGGCTGCGGAAACAAATATTGAGTTTTTAAAAAATGAAGGACACTTAATGTTTGTGGTCTTTGCCACATTCTTATTTGCTTTTTGCACCATGTATACCTTGGAAAAAATTGCCCTTGAAAGCACCAAGCTAAATATAACCCCAAGTAAATTTATATTTTTCCTGCATATGACAATATTATGTGCCATGCTAGTTACTTTAGTAAGCGCATTTCCAACACTTGCAAATGCCAGCCATTATGCACTTGGTATTGTCTGCTCATTAGCTGTTTTTGAAATATTCTTGGAAGAAACGGCCCTGCTAAAACATTTTAACAAATTATATTCTTCTGTAGGTCGTTATCTTGTACTACTAGCACTTATCGCAGGATGGGCACTTGGTATAAAGTTTGAAAATCATGAAACCACAGTGTTTACTTTGATGTTTCAAGCATTTGTGATTGGAATGATTCTTACCGCAGTCATTAAGGGTGAGTTTGATCTAATTAATCAATCAAGCAACTACAAAACTTTCATTACTTCTGTATTGATAAAAACACTAATAATACTAGGTATAATTTTTATTGAAGATGCTAATCTAGCAAAAAAAGGAACTCAGGAAAGTAACCACACTTTAGAACAATAAACAACGTCTTATAGCTAAACAACTTTAAAAAGATATGGATCTCCGCCTACGCGGAGATGACATAGTGGGGACTGTTTCTGTCATTCCCGCGCAGGCGGGAATCCATTTTCATACTCATTTTATGTAGATTTGGCTATATTAATAATTAAGCAGATGCGGTGCCAGCAATACTTTCAAAAAGCTGGTGCCAATTCTGTTCAGCCCCCAAACGCATTATCACCGATCCCACACCAACCGCAGCTCTATCCATAAATACAAATTCCCGTGGAGGCTTAATACCACCTAATTCATGCAACTTCTTATGAACTGCACGCGCAGTTTCCCATCCTTTTTTACCACCATCTTCCAGCTGTAATGGACGAACCTTATTTTCTAGCAAAGGCTCGTATAGCAGCTTCGCCCACCTATTTAAAACTTCAACTAATTCTTTGTTGATATTATCAAACCCCCAGCGTTTATAAGCATCAACCGCAAGCTCTGGTAAGTCATCCCTTAAAGCTATATACAAATCAATTACAGCTTTTAAAAACGATGGAGAGAAACGGCGCACACAACCAAAGTCAAGCAAACCAATATTGTGATCACGCAAAATTAAATAATTTCCCGGGTGTGGATCACAGTGCAAAATTCCGTAACGATACAAAGGCAAATACCAAGCCAAAAATAGCTTTTTTCCCAATTCATTGCGCATGTCTGATGAAGCGTTAACGTATTCTAGCACTGGTTTACCTTCAAACCATTCCATAGCGAGCAAACGTTTGGTGGAAAGTTCTTGGTGAACTTTTGGCACCCGCACAAATTCCAAATTCTCTTTATATATTTGGCGAAATTCTTCTTGGTTTATAGACTCTTGCTTATAATCAAGCTCTTCATAAAGACGCTCACTAATTTCTGTGACAATATCTTTAGTATCAATTGATTTATTAAACGATCTGTATATTCCCAAAACGATATCAAGCTGTTTCAAATCGGCCCCTATTGTCGTTTCCATATCAGGGTATTGCAGCTTAACCGCTAAATTTTCTCCACTTAGACTAACTGCTTTATGAATTTGTCCCAAAGAAGCTGCATGGGAAGCTTTAAGATCAAAATCACGAAATGAATTACGCCAATGTATGCCAAGCTCCCCCACCATACGGCGCCTAACAAAACCTTCTCCCATGGATGGAGCATTTGATTGCAAAGTCATAAATTCTGTAGCAAATTCAGGTGGCAGGGCATCCGGCACAGTTGATAAAAACTGCACCATTTTCATAAATGGCCCCTTCATTTCACCAAAAGACTGACGTAATTTTTTTGCGTAAACGGCATCATTAATATTTACACCTAAATATTCCTGAGCCCCAACACGCATACCGATTCCAGTAAGTGTAGTACCTACATCGAAAATTCTCTTTAAAGTTTTAAGGTGTTCCATAATCTACCTTATCGGCTGGTGCTTTAATTGCTCTGGCTATGGTTAACACATCAACACTACTGGCGCCAGCGCCCAATAAAGCTTTAGCACATGCATTGGCAGTTGCACCACTGGTTAAAACATCGTCAATTAGTAGTACTTTAGCATTTTTAAGAATTTGCGACGAATCAGATACCACAAAAGCATCTGTCAAATTTTGGTAGCGTAAAAATTTATTTTTATGTCCTTGAGTCGCTGTTGCTTTATCACGCTTTAAAATATTGAAATAGATTGGCAAATTCGTGCGTTTAGAAAATATTTTACCAAGCTCTGCAGCCTGATTATATTGGCGCACAAAAAACCGCCACCAATGCAAAGGAACAGGAATAATAAAATCAACATTTTCAATTGCACAAAGCTGTAACCAGTTACAGAACATTGGACCTAAATGCAATCCATCATAATTTTTAAATCGTAAAATTAATTTTTTAAGTGATTCATTATAAACAAGTGGCGCATACGCTTTAGTAAAGGTAGGTGGATTCTTAAGGCAATCCATACAAGGCATATCGCGATCTACCCCCTGCAAAGGAACACTACATATAGAGCACTTTGGAGATGTAATAAATTCCAAACACTCCCAACAATCCATACACAAAGTATATGGTTTTTCCGTAATCTCATGACAAATAGCACACTGAGGTGGCAATAGAAAATTTATAAATTTTTGAGAAATTGCTGATTGAAACTTTAGCAAAGCTATTTTTCCAAACGTGTTATTCCTGAAGGAATAGGATAATCTTTTGCTTTAGAAGCTTCTAAAAATGGATGCTTTTTCATAAATCCATAGTACCATTCATATAGATTTTTAAATGTATTTTCAAAACCTGCGTCCGCAAAACGAATTTCCAGGTATGACAACAGCATTGCCACGCACAAATTATCAAAGCGAACATCAGTACTTAAATTGCTTTTATCAAGATATTCCAGTCCACTTACCAAAGCTAATTGCTGGCGTTCATGCCAATCCATACATCGCAAGTGCTCAGGGCGAAAAAAAAGTTCATAGCGTATAGCAACAGCCGCATCTGCAATGCCATCAACCAAAGCTTGAATTTTTAAAGATTTAATGCGATCTGGCATAAGCTTTTCGAGCATGCCAGATTTTTCCATAAGGTATTCGCAAATTACTGGAGAATCAAAAATAGTATCATCTTCAATTTGCAAAACCGGAATCTTACCCAAAGGGTTCAATAGGCGAAATTCAGCATCAGGCAACCATGGATGAAATTCTTTTATTTCTACCGCTTTTTCCAGACCACATGCCAATATAACTGCTTTAACTTTGCAACCAAAAGGTGAACTTGGAAAAGAGTATAGAATCATTGATTTGTAATATTTTTTAACTACCCCATGCTAGCATGCAATCTTTTGGCTTGCAGCATGATTTTGCAAAATTGTAAACGGTAACCCAATATCAAGATAAACAATATCTCCACAAATTTCCTCTACCTTTGCGTGCTGATGCAATGGTTTCAAGCACCCAATAGCTAATGTCAAATCTGGCATCACCGCATCAAAATTTGAAGATATTTCTCCATCAGCATCTACTCCGCTAGGAACATCAATTGAAATAACTGTATTGGCTTGTTGATTAATAAATTTAATAAATTTTTCAAAAACACCATCTGATTTTTTACTAAAACCTGTACCAAAAATAGCGTCCACGTAAATGTCACCTTCAACAACATCAGTAGAAAACTCTACATTTGCGCAAAATTTCTTTATACGTTCTATGTTTTCATTAACATATGAAAGGTTAGAGGCAACTGGCATGCATAGAGTAATCTTTTTAGCATGACCTGCCAAAAAATACGCAGTTACAATACCATCACCACCGTTCTTACCTGGACCAGCAAAAATAACCAAATGATCATCATCGAAGGGGCCACAAAATTTCAAAATTTCCTTTGCGCAAGCAGATCCCGCCAACTCCATCAAAACATTATCACCAAAGTTAGTGGCAAGTTTGTATTCATCTTCGCACAGTTGGATTGACTCGTTATTTAGCACTGGGAAATTATTCATTACAATTTTCTTTCACTATTCGTTTGGCACAAAACGCAAAGCCTCAAAAATATATGGATCTCTCTGTTTGCTTTTTTGTACTTTTGTTTCCTCGATTAGTATATCTGGTTCAACTCCATTTTTGCCAATTCTTTTTCCATTGGGATCATTTAATAGTGCAATCGGAATAATTAGCCCGTCAGTACGGTTAGGATAATTCACAACATGCTTAGCAGTAGCCGATCCTCCAGAATTTTGGCCAATTATTTTTGCTCGCTTATTACCCTTTAATGCGGCTGAAATAATTTCTGCAGCAGAAAAAGTGTTGCTATTTTGCAATACAAAAATCGGTAATTTGTTAAGTACGTCTTTTCCGGATGCGGCATATTTAGAAAAACTATACTTTTTTTGCATCTCAACAATTGGATGACCATCTAAAAATTGTTCTGCGATCTCCATTGCTGCATTAAAACTACCACCAGGAGAATCGCGTAAATCTAAAATCAAAGCCGCTGATTTTGGGTTACTATTGATTTTAATTAAATAATTTTTTACCTGATTAACACAATCATTACTAATAAAATCAAGTTTCAAATATGCAACATTATCAAACCACTTAAATTCGATACTTGGAGAATTATCAGGAATAATTTCTTTAATTAGTTTATTAGAACTTCTGAGAACAAGAAGTTTATATATTTTCTTTTCTTTAATTAGAAGCGGAAATCTTTCAAGTGCCAATTCTTTTAATGGCTGCCCATCAAATTCGCAAATAACATCACCTACTTTTAAACCTGCGACGTCTGCCGCTGATTTTTCAAAAACTTTTTTAATTTCAAAACCATCTTTGTGTTTTGCAACGTTAATGCCAAGTTTTGGTTTGCTACCATCAGCTGATTCAAGTAAGAACTTTATTTGAGAGTCATTCAAATATGAAGCGCATTGATCAACTCCATGAATAAGTCCTTGCAACATTGCAATGCGCATTTTTTGGATGTTTGGTTCTTCGGGGTATAACTCATCAACAATAGCTAATGTCTCGTCTAAGCTTTGATGCAAATCCTGATACTTACTGGAACAACCAACTAGTAGCAATAAAGTAAATAAAAAAAAATTCATAAAATAACTACCTGGTGATAAGGTTCTGGGTTTAGGACTATATCATCCCTCCAAAGTTGTAATTCAATTTTTTGTGGATTTTCCAAAGCACACATTCCCAATGGCCCCCCTTGCTTAACTTTTTCCCCAACCTTAACGCAACAGCGAGAAAATCCTTTAACAACATACGTAAAGTGGTGTTGTTTTATAAAAACAACCAAATCGTTTTCAAAATAATGTATAGCTGCAATCAAACCATTATCAGGACAAAGCACAATTGCCCCCTCTATAGGTTGCCAAGTCTGTAGACTCTGGTTATCACTAATTCCAGCAACTGGAGTAATCCAGCTTAATAAATTAGCTGATTTTTTTGATGTCCCTACAAGTGGTAAGGCCT
Organism: Candidatus Finniella inopinata; assembly: GCA_945860985.1. Lineage (GTDB taxonomy): Bacteria > Pseudomonadota > Alphaproteobacteria > Paracaedibacterales > CAITNM01 > CAITNM01. The sequence continues at coordinate 978 of CAMASM010000013.1, read as the reverse complement.
TCACGCAATTTTCTATAGATTTTATTTCTGTAATTTCTGAAAAATCAATCCAAGTTTTTTTAGCTATATCGGCACAAAAATGATCGAATAATTTAAGATGCAACAAATTAAGAGCTTCTAATTTTTTAATATTTTTTTGAATGCGCTCAAGCTCACCAGTTGTATAGCGCTTTTGATATTCAAGTACTTTCTTTTTATACAAAGGTAATAGCTCTTTAGTTTTTAAATCGAGGAAAGTTTTTTTGTGAACATAGTTACGTACCGATTGTGCCGAAGGCATAAAAGCCGTACCAAAACCAAGGCTGTAACGTTTTTGAGCTAAATATATTGCTCCGAGCTGTTGTTGCAAATTAAAAAATTCTTTGTTATCAGCTACCTTTTTTGATAACAATTGTGCATATTCCAAGCGCTGTATAATTAGTTGCTTTTGTATACCTTGCCAGGTTAGCGATTGAACAACTATGTCAGATGAGTAAAGAGATGAATAAAAAAATATAATAGCTATGAATGTTTTAATAAAAATGAAAAAATATATATTTAACCTAATTAACACTTTATTAACTATTTGATGGTATACGTTACCGTCCCCCACCCCCGCCCTTATTGGGGGATTTAAAAGCCTCAAACATTCTTGTTTTCTGTCATTTGCCTGTCTCATATTTTATTACGTGACCATAACGTTTGCATCATGACTAAATGAGATCTCGAAATCACTATAGAGATTAGTAATTTTTAATTCTCGTAAAACCAAGAAAAGCATTTGATATTGATCCATAAAATTTATTTAATTTCTGGGTAGCCTAATGAGCTACAATACATGTTTAGTCCTTCTTGAACCATATCTCTAATTGTTACTTTTTGCCCCTTTCTATCAAAATCCTCTTTTATTTTTATAAGGGTGTAATAGAGATCTATTGGTATTTCGCTAGCAAAAACTTTCGTTTTCTTTTCTTGGTTTTTTTCTATTGTTTTGTTCAT
>CAMASM010000012.1 GCA_945860985.1 Candidatus Finniella inopinata | reverse complement strand
AGATGTGAAAAATATGAAACAAGAGGAATTTGATGAAGTCATGGAAAATTACAATACAACACCCAGAAAATCTTTGGGATGGTTAACTCCTCTTGAGGCCTTTAATGAAAATTTACACCGTGTTGCACTTCGAACTTGAATGTGGCTGTCAATAATTTTTGTTAATAAAATTAAATTTTAAATCAATAGTCCAAATTAAAGAAACTATTTGTAATTTATATTAATTTAGGAATCCCTATTTTAAATTATGTATAATGGATATTAATGTTGTGAACATGATGTCTGTTTGTTTCAAGAACACAACTGCTAAGTAATTTCCCAAAAAATGATGAGCCTTCAAGCAATTTATAAGCTATGCGTTTTACGAAATTCATTTGGCAAACTTACACCAAAATAGGATAATGTACACGAAAGAATAAATTAGCACTCCTAAACAAAAACAAGGAGCAGTCTCTTGCATTTGTGTCGAGGTTATAGTAATTAAATACTTATTTAAACAATATTTGAAAATGCAAATCAACATCAAGCGACTTAAAAAAATAGATCTTCCATCTTACGCTACAACTGACAGTGCAGGCATGGACCTTGTTGCTGCTATCGATGAACCAATAGAGATCAAACCTGGTAAAAGGATACTAATTCCAACCGGTATAGCCATTGCTCTACCTAAGGGTTATGAAGCACAAATTCGCCCACGCTCAGGATTAGCTATAAAAAATGGAATTACCTTGGTAAATTCCCCAGGAACTATTGACGCAGATTATCGTGGAGAAATTTCTGTGGTTTTAATTAACCACGGAGAAAGCTCGTTTACTGTAGAGCCAGCAATGCGAATCGCGCAAATGATAGTGGCTGCATACAACAGAATAAATTGGCATGAAGTTGAAAATTTAGAAGAAACAGCAAGAGGCACAGGTGGATTTGGATCAACTGGATGTTAATCCGAATTTTTGTAATTTTATGCTGTAGCTTACTGTTTGGAAAACAAACCCAGTCGGTTTCTAGGTTTGCTTCCTTACGATCAAATTCTGTTCATGCTCACGTAGGACCAGGCAATAACTACCCAATAGAATGGAAATTTATTCGCCAAGGCTTACCGGTAGAAATTATTGCAGATTTTGACACTTGGCGCCGAATTAGAGACCACCAAGGCACAGAAGGTTGGGTACACAAAAGCTTACTTTCCGGAAAACGCACAATTATTGTTATGGGAAGCATACAGAATTTATACGAAAAGCCTGACTCACAATCATCAGTCGTAGCGCGCATGGAACCAGGAGTAATTGCTTGTGTTATTGAAGTCCAGCCCAACTGGTGCAAAGTAGAAATCCGCAATGACCAAGGGCGTTTTAAGGGCTGGGTTTTTCGCAAAGATGTTTGGGGCATCTATGCTGACGAGTCTAAAATTTAGACAGCAATCTACTTATTTGCTGCTTTATGCAATAACATCATAAAGTATGCCTGCATCTATTTTATAAAGCGCGCAGTAAGACCTGCTTTATGTTCCGGAAATAAAGTTGTCTTATCCAATTCATTGGTCAACTCTTCAAAACGGCCACCTAAATTATCGGCAAGGAATCGTTCTGCTACTCCATAAAAAGCAAAATTGTTTTCAGGTCTGGCAAAACCATGTCCTTCATCCATAAACAGCATGTAAATGTAAGCCAGATTTTTTTCTTTCATGGCTGCTACAATTTGTTCTGATTCATCTTGTTTAACTCTAGGGTCTTTTTCACCTTGTGCGATTAAAACTGGTATTTTAATTTTATCTACGCGAGTCAGTGGTGAACGCTGAACTAGCAATTCTTTGCCATTCACTGTTCTAGGATCACCAACCCGTCGATAGAGCTGCTCCTTAAATGATTCCCAATAGGATGGAACTGTTGCTATGAATGTTTGCAAATTAGATACCCCAACAATATCTACAGCACACTTGAAAACGTCTCCAGAATTGGTTGCTCCCCAAAGCGCAGCATAACCTCCATAGCTACCACCATAGATAGCAATTTTATTTGGATCAGCAATACCTTCTTTAACTGCCCAGTTAACGGCATCAAGCAGGTCTTCATGCATTTTGCGCCCCCACTCTAAATTACCCAAGTTTATAAAAGATTTCCCAAAACCAAGAGAAGAACGGTAGTTAACTTGCAAGACAGCATAACCACGGTTTGCTAGCCACTGAGCTTCGGGCCGATATCCCCATTCGTCACGATACCATGGACCTCCATGAACAATAAGAACTAATGGTACGGGTCCTTTAGTCTCCAGTGGTTTTGTGATATACGATGGTAGATTTAAACCATCACGAGATTTTATAACAACACCTTCCATTTTAGAAAGTTTGTACTTATTTAAATCTTCACGGTGGTTGAATAGAAAGGTTAGTTTTTTCTCAGGCTTAGAATATATATAAAAACCAATAGGGCCATCGTCTCTCATGTCAGCAATAATCCACAGGCTATCGTCTAAAGTACGACTAACAATATTAAGTTCACCCTTTAATGTATGCTTTATATTATTTATGTGGGATTCTATTTCCTTATCTAAGCATGTCCATTCTTTGCGCAGGTAATTGGTTTCAAAAGCTTCTATCACACCTGTTTGTGGATGATTCATAGTACCACTAATTTCAGCTTTTTCAGCTTTTGCAAGAATCTTTTCCTCATTAGTTTTTAGGTTTATCTCTTTCAGAACATTTAAATCAGTTTCTCTGCTATCAAGCATATATAAAATATTGCCTTCACGCGTTAACCCCAATAAATGCGTAGTGTAAACATCTTCAGAGCTTACTTTTAAATAGCTCGCCCACTCATACTCGTTTTTCTCATTAGCTGTTGCTTTGAAATATTCATGACCACCATCTTTAGTTGAAAGTATTGCAAACCTTAGATTGTAATCATCATCAAAAATAAAATCGCTAAATTCACGATCATTTTGTAAAACTAAAATTTTTTCACCAGTACTAATGTTTAAACGATACACATCGTGATAGGACGAATTTCTGTCATTTAAACCAATGATTATCTCATTAGGAAATTTATCTGAAACACAGTAAATAAGTGCTTTAACTTTTTCAGGGGTAAATGTTTTATCTTCTGTAGTAGTAATATTTACTACATGGATTCTCTCGTTTTCATCGCCACCATCATCTTTAACATAAGCAATGTGCTGGTTATCATATAGCCAAAAATACTGGCGAATCCCGCGTCCAGTGTCTTTGGTAATAGACTTAGATTCCAATGGCTTATCTGTTTTTGTTACAAAAATATTTAGCACACCATCTAAGTTGGCAAGGTATGCCAAATGCTCTCCATTAGAACTTAAGCGCACCATGGTTTTTTCAGGATTTCCAAATAGGACAGATCTCGGAATTAGTGTATTCATTGTTTCCCCTTCTTTTTGATTTTTAAAGAACCAGTATCCTGAGCCAACTATCACAAGAATCGCTAAAACTGTAAGCGTTTTTTTCATTTATCATTCTCCAATTTTAGTTGTCATCCATTTTTAAAGCTGCGATAAAGGCACTTTGTGGAATTTCCACATTACCAAATTGTCGCATACGTTTCTTACCTGCTTTTTGTTTATCTAGTAGTTTACGTTTGCGGCTAATATCGCCTCCGTAACATTTTGCCGTAACGTCTTTGCGCATGGCCGAAACGGTTTCGCGGGCAATAATTTTTCCCCCAATTGCCGCTTGAATAGCAATTTTGAAAAGCTGCTTGGGGATGAGGTCTTTTAGTCGCGCACAAAGGCCACGTCCACGGCTTTCAGCGCGTCCTTGATGCACAACCATAGAAAGCGCATCAACCGGCTCACCATTGACCAAGATATTTACTTTAGCTAAATCACCTTCGCGATATTCCTCCATTTGATAATCAAACGAAGCATAACCACGGCTGAGCGATTTTAAACGATCATAAAAATCAAACACAATTTCGTTTAAAGGCAGAAGATAGATAACCATGGCGCGATTTCCAGCATAAGTTAAATCTATTTGTTCACCTCTACGGTCAGTGCACAAAGTTAGAATCGCCCCTAAGAATTCATCTGGGACCATAATAGTTGCACGAATCCACGGCTCTTCGATATGGTCAATACGCACCACATCCGGCATATCTGCTGGGTTATGTAGCTCAAGCGTTTGTCCCGTTTTTAAATGCACCCTATAAATAACGCTAGGGGCAGTCGTGATTAGATCTAGGTTAAACTCGCGCTCTAAACGCTCTTGAATAATTTCGAGGTGCAAAAGCCCCAAAAAACCGCAACGAAATCCATAGCCAATAGCAGCAGAAGTTTCGGCTTCAAAATGGAAACTAGCATCATTTAAGTGAAGTTTAGCTAAACTATCACGCAAATGTTCAAATTCTGCAGCATCAGAAGGGAAAAGCCCACAAAAAACAACAGGGACAGAAGGCTTAAAACCTGTAAGAGGTTCTTGAGTTGGCTTTCGTTCGTCTGTGATAGTATCACCAACTTTACAGTCAGCCACACTTTTAATGCTGGCAGTAATAAAACCAATCTCACCTGGTTTAAGCTCGGTCAGTAACACTTTTTTAGGAGTGAAGATACCAACCCGATCAACATCGTAAACTACCTTGGCATTCATCATTTTGATCCGTTGCCCGGGCTTTAAAATGCCTTCCATAATTCTGACCAGAATCATCACACCAAGATAGGGATCATACCAGCTATCAACCAACATAGCTTTCAATGGTTTTTTAGCCGCGTCATCATCTTCAAAATTACGCGGGGGGGGCAGACGGTGCACAATTGCTTCTAAAACATCTTGAATACCAAGGCCAGTTTTGGCAGAAATTAAGACAGCGTCTGATGCATCTAGGCCAATTACATCTTCAATTTGTTGTTTAATCCGCTCAGGCTCAGCAGCTGGCAAATCAATTTTATTTAAAACTGGCACAATCTCATGATTATTATCAATAGCTTGATAAACGTTAGCCAGAGTTTGCGCTTCAACCCCTTGGCTTGCATCAACAATAAGCAACGATCCTTCACATGCGGCTAATGAACGACTGACTTCGTATGCAAAGTCCACGTGTCCTGGCGTGTCCATAAGATTCAGAGTATATATTTCCCCATTCTTAGCCTTGTATTGCAAACGTACAGTTTGCGCCTTGATGGTAATGCCACGCTCTCGTTCAATATCCATGGAATCAAGAATTTGCTCTTTCATGTCGCGCAATTCAACCCCGCCACAAAATTCAATAATGCGGTCGGCAAGAGTAGATTTTCCATGATCGATATGTGCAACGATCGAGAAATTTCGAATATTTTTCACTTTGATGATATTAATAATAAAAACAAGATAATACTAAGGCCTTGCAGCATTACACGCAAGCGCATAAGGCGGTTACTTGATACCAATCGTGTTGATGATTTTGAAAACATAGTGCCAAGGCCAAGTGCCAAAACAATTACTGTGGCCCCAATTGAACAAAAAAATAAAATTTCTATGACTTTATGCATGGCTTTGACTATAAACTAATTTCACAAATTTATTAAATGGCATTTGTCACCCGTTAATTAAATTACAAAATTTATTAAATTTGAGAAATTTATGCAAAAAAATTATATATATTTTGATCTCTTAGATTTTATGTGCTAGCGTACCAAAATAAATCTATGAATTTAAAGAAGTTATGTCATTAGCGGAAAAACAACTGGCAGGCGACTATCAAGAGGTTAAAATGGTGGCACAAACAAAATCACAACTACAAGCTTGGTTTGTTCTCGCTTGCTGTTGGTCATTTTATCTATATGAATATATTTTGCGCGCCTCTCCAGGTGTGATTGCTAACAAGCTAATGGCTGATTTTGCAATTTCTGGGGAATCAGTTGGTTTTTTGATTGCTTTTTATTATTTTGCTTATGTACCACTACAAATTCCATGCGGAGTAATTACCGACAAATTTGGCCCCCGCAAAGTTGTAACCACTTCAGCTCTCCTTTGTGTTCTTGGTACAGTTATTTTTGCAGAAAGCACATCTCTACCACTTGCCCAACTTGGAAGATTTTTAATTGGAGCTGGATCAGCTTGCGCCTATATTTGTTGCTTAAAAATTGCTTCTGTGTGGTTTGATAAATCAAAATTTGCTTTTATTGCTGGCATTTCCATGATGATGGGCACCTTTGGAGGTATGTTTGGTGGAGCACCATTTGCACGCCTTGCAAATGTTCAGGGATGGCGCTCAGCCATGCTGATTGCAGCAACGGTTGGTATCATTGTTATGTTAATAGCTTGGATTGTCGTGAGAGATCGCCCAGCACACAAAATATCGCAAGTTTCAGAAGGAAATCTCTTAGATGGGTTAAAAATTATTGCTGCTAAACCACAGAGTTGGTTGGTTGGATTGTATAGCCTAATGATGTTTCTACCTTTGTGTGTTTTTGCGGAATTGTGGGGCACACCATACTTAATGCAACGTTTTGGCATTAGCAATGAAATTGCTTCTTATGGCGGAATTATGGTGCTAATCGGATATGCTATGGGATGCTCGGTAAGTGCAAAATTATCAGATTACTGGCAAAGTCGTAAAAAGGTTATGTCTTTATCAGTTACTTGGACATTTATTGGTTTTGCCATTGTTTTATACGCACCAGGGCTTTCTTTTTATGGCGTACTTGCTGCTATGTTTTTGTCTGGAATTGCTTCAGGTTTTTCAATTTTGTACTTCACTACGGTTCAGGAAAATAACCCAACAAAATACAGCGCAACATCTGTAGGATTTACCAATGCCTTGTGCATGGCAAGTGGTTTCATATTTCAACCATTGCTTGGTAAATTACTTGACTATTCGCGGGATGGCAGCTTTGGGGCTGATGGCGCACCTTTATACACCCTTGAAGACTATCAATTTGCACTGTCGGCAGTACTTTTTGCATTCTTACTTGGCAGAGTGCTCATGTTCTTCATCAAAGAAACTTATCGCCAAGACTAACCAAAAATAAGCTTTACCAGGCAAAAAACTTTAGCTGCTCTGGTAAAGCTATGCTATATATTTATTTTGGTATCAAAAACTTTTAATGGGAGTAGGTATATCTAAGTGACTACAAGAATAAACACATGTATTTATAGTCAAGATAAATGTATTACTTCTGTACCAATAAAAGCTTGGGTCATTCTTAGTTGTGCTTGGGCATTTTACCTATATGAATATATTTTGCGTGTAACCCCAACCGTCATTACTAATCAATTAATGTCACAGTTTAATATTACGGCTTTTTCTGTTGGTTCACTTGCTTCAGTTTATTACTGGTCATACGTACCATTGCAAGTACCTTGTGGCGTAATTGTTGATAAATTAGGACCAAGAAAAGTCGTAAGTTTTTCAATTATACTTTCCGTAATAGGTACCATTTTATTTTCACAAAGCAATTCATTGGCAATAGCTTACATAGGAAGATTTACAGTTGGTGCAGGTGCTGCATGCGCATACCTTTCTTGCTTAAAAATAGCATCTGATTGGTTTAAACCATCACATTTTGCCTTTATCGTTGGCGCCTCAATGATGGTAGGAACCTTAGGCGGTGTATTTGGCAGTAAACCATTTGCAATACTAGTAAACGCTTATGGATGGCGCCCTGCAATGCTAATAGCTGCAGCAATAGGAGTAGCCGTCTGCTTTATTTGCTGGTTTGTTATGCAAGATAGACAAAACCATGTTGAAAATCTAAAACACAATGAATCTTCACTACTTGAAGGTGTTAATGCAATTGCAAAAAAATCACAAAATTGGTTGATAGGCTTGTATGGATGTATGGTTTACATTCCTTTAGCAGCATTTGCTGATTTATGGGGAGTGCCATACTTTATGCAACGCTTCTCACTAAGTAATGAACAAGCCTCATATGGATCAATCGTTGTTTATATTGGGATAGCATTAGGATGCATTTCAACTTCGTACCTTTCAAAAAAATTACGTAGCCGCAAAAAAGTAATGGCATTCTCTTCAACTTCCACATTTTTAGGATTTTTAGCGGTTTTGTACTTACCCAATCTTTCTTATAGCGGAGTCGTTTGTTTACTTTTAGTCACAGGAATTTTATCAGGATTTTCCATTATATATTTTGCTGTAGCTAAAGAAAGTAATTCAATTAAATACACAGCAACCACCGTTGGCTTTATTAATGCTCTTTGCATGACGTGCCCGATCATTTTCCAACCTTTATTAGGCGGGTTAATTGATTATTCTTGGAATGGATTGTTTGACGTAAATGGTTCGCCAGCATACACTACCAAGGACTATGAATTTGCTTTAGGTGCTGTTTTAATTGGCCTGCTTATTGGTAGAATACTGGTATTTTTTATTGATGATACTTATGCAAAATCTGAGGAGAAGAGTAAGTGAATCTGTCTAATGTATTAAATACAAAAAAACATAAAATTCAACCGCCAACAAATACAAATCGCAAACCTACAAGAATTAATGCATGGGCCGTATGGGTGGCTGCTGGTTTATTTTATTGCTACGAAGTTATTTTACGTGCTGGACCAGGGGTAATGACCCAAGGAATATTAGACACATTCACAATTGATGCTACTGGATTAGGGCTACTCTCATCTTTTTATTATTACGCCTACGTACCTCTGCAGATTCCTAGCGGTATGCTACTTGATAAAATTGGACCACGAGCTGTTATTACAATTTCAAGTATATTGTGCACTATTGGAACATGGTTGTTTGCTACAACGGACAATCTTCACGTAGCGCAAATGGCAAGATTCATTTTAGGAGCTGGTTCTGCCTGTGCCTTTATAAGTTGCCTAAAAATAGCTAGTGAATGGTTCTGTTCCACTCGTTTTGCATTTATTGCTGGCCTTACAAATATGTTGGGAACACTAGGTGGAACTTTTGCCGCAGTACCTTTATCCATACTGGTTAACTATGCAAGTTGGCAACAAGCAACTTTGTGGTTAGCTTACGCAGGCATAGCAATAACTTTAATCTCTTGGCTTTTAATCCGTGATAAACCAGAAAAGCACCCCTCAAAACAAAACTTGCCAGCACCAACTGTTGGACTACGAAAAGCATTATCTATTCTTATACTAGACAAGCAAATTATTTTAGCAGGAGCAATTGGTGGCTTAATGTATGTACCAATTTCATCCTTTGCTGAATTGTGGGCAGTACCATTTTTAATGAGCTCTCTAAACATTAATAACGAATGGGCTTCATTCGGTAGTACTATGGTATTCATTGGTATGGCGGTTGGCAGTCCACTGGTTGCAAAGTTAGCGTTTAAACAAAAAAGCTATATCAAATTGATGAAACTATCAGCAATCTCAAGCGCTCTTTTCTTTTTGATTAGCTCATATGCTAAATCTATTGGTTATTTTCAAAGTGTGGCAGCACTTTTTGTAGGCGGACTATGGTTAGGTAGCCAGGTATTATGCTTTAGCATAGTTAAAGAACGAGTACCAAACCAAATAAGTGGAACAGCAATGGGATACACTAATGCTCTGGTTATGCTTAGTGGTGTAATTTTTCTACCTCTTATGGGCTGGATTCTAGATAAGAGCTGGACAGGCTCATTTGATAATTTAGGCGTACGTATCTATTCAGCAGATGATTATCAGCGAGCAATATTTGCAGTTCCTGTTTGCTTAATTATTAGCTGGGTACTTTTGAAATTTTGCAAAGATACTCACCCAAAAGCCGATTAAAAAGATAATTCGTGTAAATGGATGAGTTTTGTTAGACTTAGTTTTTCTTCAAATTCAAAAGGCTAGATAAAACAACGGCTAGTAACACAGCAATCAACTGGGCTGCTGCAAACAACCATAATTGCTCTAGTGCCCAACCTCCGTGTACTACTGCAACACCAAGACTACGCGCCAAGTTAACCGATGTATTTGTAACAGGAATACTCACTAAGTGAATTGTAACTAAAGTCGCACCGACACAAAGTCCAATAGCATCTACTGAAAATTCTTTGCTTGTTGTACCTATTACAACTAATAGCAAAATAGTTGTCATAACTACCTCTGTAATTAAGCAACTAATCATTGAATAATTGCCAGGAGAGTGTTCCGCAAAACCGTTACATGCAAAACCTGAAGCCAAACTAAATTCGGCATTTCCTTGTGCAATTTGTAAGAGAATAAAGCCACCAATTATTCCACCAATTATTTGAGCTACAATGTATGGAACAACATTACAAGATGAAATTTTCTTTGAAAAAGCTAAAGCAAGTGTTACGGCTGGATTAAGATGACACCCTGAAATTGGCCCCAACCAATATGCCAAAAACAATAAAGCAAAACCGAATGCCAAAGATACGCCGACAAAACCAATATGTGAACCAGCAAGCACAGCGCTTCCACACCCAACAAGTACTAACAGGCAAGTGCCTAAGCTTTCTGCAATATATTTATTCATAAACTTCCTTTCCTAAAATTAAGATCAGTAGATAAAACTACTGTATTATCGTAATTTTTATTAAATATTTAGTCAAATTGTATAAAATATTTTCTACTTACCATTTCGTATACCCCATATTTTCATGAGTTTAGTCAAAAGAAATTTATTAGCATAATAAACTGTTCAACTTGCACCTAAATCCTTGTTAGTTTATAAAAGTTTTAGCATTGTGATGATGAATGAATGGTAAAGATTATGATCACGAAAATTTGGCTAAGTTTTTTTTATTCCTGCCGTGGAATTAAAGCAACTTTTTTAAAAGAGTACTCATTTCGTCTAGAGGTTATGGTTATACCATTTTTATTATTAGCTCTTAACTTTTTAGACATAAGTACTTTTCGTAAACTAATAATGCTTGCAACATACCTTCTGGTTCCTTGCATAGAGCTTATCAATAGTGCAATTGAAAAACTTGCTGACCGCTTAACAACAGAGCATGATTTAATAATTCAATTTGCAAAAGATGCAGCTTCCGCTGCAGTAATGGTGTGTATTATTTTTGTTGCTCTTATCTGGATTGGTTGCATATGGTTTTAAGACAAAATTTAATTTGTACGGCACTAATTTGCTTTGGGATTTTGCTGCCAGATTTGTATTTGGGTTATTTTCTTAAAATGCTAAGTTGCACTGTTCCGCTTGCCGCATTAGCTAGTGTAATGGGACTTTCAGCAATATTAACTATGGTTAAAAGCCGAGGCTTTTTAGTAGTGATTGTCGTCATTATTACTATTACCCAAGGCATTCAGCTTAATCACTGGGCTTATTTCGGAGCTCCTATTCATAGTCAAGATATCACCAAAGCTTTCGCTGAATTTGATGAAATTTTTGAAGCGGGATCATCTCTTGCAAATACCTTGTGGCCGGTATGGTTAGCGCAAGCGTTATCATTAGCTTTGTTGATTTATGGAACTATGCGCATTAAAAAATGTCGCCATTTTCCTTTTATGTGGATATTAGTGTTATCGGTGTTGGCAATAAACCCTGTACTATCGTATATAAGAGGGCCTCAGTTTTTTCATAACAAACCAACCGCAAGTACAATTCACAACACTCTAAGATCTTTTTCTGATTGGTTGGTTAACTCACAAACCTCTGTTCATAATTTTGGCTATAAAGCTTATGAAATCACCTACGGACAACCCAAAATTAAAAACGTAGTGCTGATTATGGGTGAAAGCCAGAGTAGCCGTTACATGCAAATGTATGGCTACAAGCAAGCCAATACCCCATTTTTAGAGGAATTAAAAGGCGACCGTAATTTTGCTTATACAAAAGGGATATCGACCAGCCTTGCCACAATAGAAGCATTACAGCTATTTTTTAATAATTTCCACAATCCAGGTTTTATCGACCTGATTAGAAATAAATCTGCCAATCTGTTTCGCTTGGCTCGCCACCAAGGCTACAAGACCTTTCTAATATCTGCACAAGGTGAAGGTCTTTTTCACGAAACTGGCACGCAATATATGGATTATTTTAGTTTTAAAAAAGATATGCTTAAACCTCTAAAAGAAAAAGGTGACGAAGCATTGCTTGATGTATTAGTTGAGATGAAGTTTAGTGATAAAAATTTTATTGTTATTCACTTGCGCCACATTCACGAACCATTTGGCGAGTATGCAAAATATCATCCAGAATTAGCAAAAAGTATTTCCAAAGACTCAAGGGAAAACCAAGCCCAGCAGGAATATTCTAATGCGATTGCTTACCATGATAATTGGGTAAAACAGTGCGTAACTTGTATTAGAAAAATTCTACCCAATGACACTATCATTATTTTCACCAGTGACCATGGACAACTGGTGGGTGAAAGAGGATTATTTGGCCATAACTTAATGCAACCAGAAGTTGTTGATGTACCAGTGTGGGCTTATGCAATTAATGCCGACCTTTGTTTGAACAATTATCTAAAATCGCAAACAGTTTGCAGCCATTATGATTTAGGTAAACAAATTGCAAATTTATTTGGAGCCCACATTCATAATCCCAATGAACACCCTAATCTGCAATATGTTCATGGTACAGAACTACATAAAAATTACCCAGTAATGCCTTGGAAGAAAACAAAGAAAGGCGCAGAGTTTTTAAAAATTGAACTGGCCAATGGACGAATTGATGATAAATCACATTAAGACTTATCAATATCTAAAAATTTGACGGTTAATACTTCCTTAAAACACCTGTGTTAGGTTATAGTTACGCACCTCGTTAAAATAATTTAGATATGAAACATAATTTTTTAGAAACCATTACTGGAGCGGTAGTTTTACTAGTAGCAGGGATTTTCTTTGCTTTTGGTTACCAATTCTCCAATTCATCACGCACAGAAACTATAAAAATATCAGCCATATTTGACCGCGCTGATGGTATTGCTGTAGGTAACGATGTTCGTATGGGAGGAGTTAATGTTGGTCATGTTTCTAGCATGACAATCGACAAAAGTAATTTTAAGGCTATAGTTAACTTCGATATAGATGCATCTTTAAAAATTCCAGTAGACAGCTCTGCAGAAATTTCAAGTGAAAGTCTAATGGGCGGTAAATATATAAATATCTCTCCTGGCGGAGAAGAAGATACTCTAAAAAATGGTGGAGTTATTAAGCTAACTCAATCATCAATAAGTTTTGAGAATCTACTTAGCAAATACATTTTTGGCCAAGATAACAGCAGCAAAAAATAAGTATTATGGCTATTGCACTACTTAGACTGAATAAAGCATGCGTTCGTTTTAGTGGTACTCCTGTTTTTGAAAATCTGACTACACAAATACTAGAAGGTGACCGTATTTGTTTAGTTGGTAGAAATGGTTGCGGAAAATCAACTTTACTTAAAGCTCTAGCAGGTATTTACGAATTAGATGAAGGGGAGTATTTTGTACTTTCAAACCAAAATTTAGTTTACCTTGAGCAAGATAAAGCTTATCCTCCGGATATTTCAGCAATTGATTTATTGGAAAGTTATGGGACTGAACCTTATGAAGCTCGTACAATTTTAGATAAATTAGGGGTTGATCCAGACAGCATTCTCAACAACGCTTCAGGTGGACAACGCAGGCGCTTTAATCTAGCAGAATGCATTGTTAAAAAACCATCGATACTATTGCTGGATGAACCAACCAATCATCTAGATTTGAACAGTATAAAGTGGTTAGAAGATTACATTGCTAAATTTAAAGGTTCTGTAGTAATAATCAGCCATGATCGTAAATTCCTAGAAAACACTTCAAACACTACATGGTGGATTGATCGAGGTGTTTTAAATATTAACAAAAAGGGGTTTAAAGAATTTGATGAATGGTCTTCTGTATTAATTGAAGAAGAAGAAAGGCATCTAGAAAAACTCAACACTCGACTTCGCTTGGAAAATGATTGGCTAATTTTTGGCGTAACTGCAAGACGTAAACGTAACCAAGGAAGGTTACAACGCTTACATGAATTACGAAATGAACGACGAAGTATTATGCAAAATAAGACTCGTTCGATTGATGTTAATCCAGCGAATTTGCCGCGCGGCAGCAAAATCATTATAGAAGCTAAAGAAATCCAAAAAAGTTATGGTGAAAAAACTGTAATACAACCATTTTCATGCCGTATTTTACATCAAGATAAAATTGGTATTATTGGCCCTAATGGAGCAGGAAAAACTACTTTAGTAAAAATGCTTGTTGGCGAACTCAAACCAGATAGTGGCAATGTTAAGTTAGGCAATACTTTAAAGGTCACTTACATTGATCAGATGCGATCAACCATAAATCTAGAAGAAACCTTATGGAAAGTTATGTGCCCAGAAGGTGGTGATCAAGTATGGATAGGTAATGAAACCAAACACGTGGTCGGCTATTTAAAAGAATTTCTATTTAACGAAGCGCAAATTCGTGGCCAAGTCAGTATTCTTTCTGGTGGTGAAAAAAATAGATTACTGCTAGCAAAAGCCCTAGCGAATCCAGGTAATGTTTTAATATTAGACGAACCAACTAATGATCTAGATATGGATACTATGGATTTACTGGTGGAATGCTTACAAAAATACACAGGCACAATAATTATTATAAGTCATGATCGTGATTTTTTAGATCGCACTGTAACCTCAACTTATGTCGTCTCACCTAATGGCTCTGTGCAGGAGTTTGTTGGTGGATATAGCGATATAGAGCATCATTTAAAAGAACTCGAAAAAACTACTGCTAAACCTAAAATCAAGACATCAAACGAAAAACCAAGTATTGAAAATAACATAATTTCTTCCAAACGCATGTCCTATAATTTAAAGCGAGAATGGGAAGAATTGCCAAAGCAAATGTTAAAAATTGAAAAACGTATTTTGGAAATTTCTGTACTTTTAGAAAATAATAATCTCTACGCGCAAAATCCTCAGCAATTTCAAGGTCTAAGCGCAGAATTGCAACAACAGCAGTTAGCGCTAGATAAAGCAGAAACACGGTGGCTTGAGTTGGAAATTATAGCATCTGATATAAAAAATTAATCATGACATTTAACTAGCGACCAGGTATAAATGGGCATGGAGATTTTTTTATATTAGGCATATGTTACAAGTACTATTTATTGTCATCACTTCATTATTTTTAAGTTTGCATGCAGCTAAAACTCATGCCATTTCTCGTTTTGGCACACCAAAATATGCGAGTGAATTTTCTAATTTTTCTTATGTAAATGTTAAGGCTCCCAAAGGTGGAACTTTACGCTTAAGCGATATTGGCACCTTTGATACAGCCAACCCACACGCAATCAAAGGAACAAAACCAATAGGTGTTCTTGAATTATGTTTTGATCCATTAATGTATCGCAACACAGAAGAACCTTTTACTTTGTACGGATTAATTGCAGAGTTTGTAGAAATTTCTGCTGACAATAGCCAAGTTACTTTTTATATAAACCCAAAAGCAAAATTCCATGACGGTACACCGATTACAGCGGAAGATGTAAAATTTACCTATGAATATCTAGCTGAACAAGGTGCGCCACGTTACCAGCATTATTATAAAAAAATTGAAAAGATAGAAGTAATTGACAATTTAACAGTAAGACTAACTTTAAAAAAAGATTCTGATGGCACCTATAATGCAGAATTACCAATGAATCTTTCTATGATGCGACCATTGCCAAAGCATGTTTTAGAAGGCAAAGATCTCATGTCTTACAGCTTTGATATTTTCCTAGGTTCTGGTGCCTATAAAATTGAAAAAATTGACCAAGGACGCAGTATAACTTACGTAAAAGTTCCTAATTATTGGGCGGAAGATTTAGGCATTTGTAAGGGTATAAATAATTTCGAAAGAGTACGTATTGATTTTTATTCAACCACCCAAACACAATTTCAAGCATTCACGGCTGGCGAATTTGACATATTTTTTGAAACAAACCCAAGCAATTGGGAAGGTGGTTATGACTTTTCAGCAATGAAAAATGGCAAGGTAAAGCGTGTTGATATGCAGCATGAAAAGGCGGTTGCAGTACGCACATTCTTGTACAATATGAAACGCCCAATTTTTTCTGATTGGAGAGTACGTAAAGCTCTAGCTCTAGCTTTTGATTTTGACACCCTTAACAAAATGGTATTTTCAAATTCCATGCAACCAGCAGATAGTTTATTTGCCAACACTTACCTAGCACACAAAGGACAAGCAACAGAAGCTGAAATTAAAGCGCTAGAACCACACAAAGCAAATATTCCAGAAGAACTTTATGAAACCATGGTAAAAACAGGTTTTGTGCCCACACGCAGCAAAGGTGATGGTGATCAACGAGAAATTCTAGAAAATGCTGGAAAATTGTTAGATAGTGCTGGTTGGAAAATTGTTGATGGGGTGAGACGCAATAGTAAGGGCGAACCATTAAAAATTGAATTGATGTACAAAGACGCCAAATTAGAAAAAATAATTTTAATTTTTAAAAAGGGTCTAATTAAATTAGGAGTAGATCTAGTAGTACGTATGATGGATGTGGCCCAATACGAAAATCGCATAATGGACCGTGATTTCGATATAATCATTCATACATGGGCTAATGGCATGTCTCCTGGCAATGAACAAATGTTTTTCTTTTCCCAAAAATCTGCTGATGTAGTTGGCGGAACAAACTATATGGGATTAAAGGATCCTATAGCAGAACAGCTAGCTATCAATGTTGCTGAAATCAGAACTCAGGAAGAAGTGGCTGACCGAGTACATGCGCTTGATCGTTACATAATCAATATGTATTACCAAATTCCAATGTTCTACGATAACAGAACTCGCTTTGCCTACTGGGTTAATAAAATAGCATATCCTGAAATAGATGCAAAAGTTGGCCTAAACGTAATGGCATTTGCATGGCAGCCTGAAAAATCTGAATCTAAAACTCAAGCATCACCAAGTATTTGGGAACGCATTAAGGCATTTTTTGGAGTCAAATAGTTAAAAAATGCGGTTAGCATTATATCAACCAGAAATTCCCCAAAATGTAGGCACGCTAATCCGATTAGGAGCGTGCCTTGGGGTTTCAATTGATGTAATTGAACCAACCGGATTCCTATGGAGTGATAAACACCTTAAAAGATCTGGTTTAGATTACATGTGCATGGCCAATGTAGAACGGGCACTCAGTTGGGAAATTTATCAACAACGACAGCAACGCATTATACTTATAGATACTAAAGCAGAAATAATTTTTTGGGACTTTGAATTTAAAGCAGATGATGTTTTAATGCTTGGAAAAGAAAGCTCTGGCGTTCCTGATGATGTATTTGGATCTATCCAGAATCGAGTGAAAATTCCCATGTTACCAAATCGCCGATCCTTGAATATGGCAGTAGCTGGTGCTATGGTCTTGACAGAAGCCTTAAGACAGACTCGCCATGAACATTCCTCCTATTTATGCGAAACGCTTACATAATTGGTTTTCTGATCTACAAAATCGTATTTGCCATGAATTAGAAGTAATTGAACAGGAGTCAGTAGACTTAGACATCTACGCCCCTTATATTCCTGGGCAATTTGCCAAACGCGATTGGGATTTTCAACAAAATGGTGGTGGCAAAATGCATGTTTTGCAAGAAGGCCGAGTTTTTGAAAAAGCTGGGGTAAATGTATCTTGCGTTTGGGGGGAATTTGCAGAGGAATTTGCCAAGCAAATTCCAGGCGCATCAGAAGACCCAAAATTTTGGGCCTGTGGATTATCATTAGTAATTCATCCGCGCAATCCATTTGTACCAATTGTACATATGAATACCCGCCATATCATTACTACAAAATCTTGGTTTGGAGGTGGTGCCGATTTGACACCTTGTATTCCACAAGAGTCTGATACCAATTTTTTTCATAAAACATTACAAGATTGCTGCGATAGATTTAATCGCAATTATTATCCCAAGTTTAAGACTTGGTGTGATGAATATTTTTTCCTACCCCATCGCAATGAGACACGTGGAGTTGGAGGGATTTTTTACGATTATCACAATACCGGTGATTTCGAAGCAGACCACGTATTCAATCAAAATGTAGGTGAAACTTTTTTAACTTCTTACCCAGAGATTGTTCGTCGCAATATGGCAAAACCATGGAGTGATGAAGAAATTGCAATACAAATGCATAAACGAGGACGCTACGTAGAATTTAACCTTATCTATGACAGAGGCACCCACTTTGGTTTAAAAACCGGTGGCAACACAGAAGCTATACTAATGTCTTTGCCACCAACTGCTAAATGGGCCGCCTAGAGTAGGAATTAGTCGCCAGAACTTGCCTCAGCAACACCAATCATTGTATCTGCAACTGATCCAGAATTTTCGCGAATAGCTGCAGCGATCTTAGCCGCAACATCCGGATTATCTTTTAGATACTGCCTTGCAGATTCACGTCCTTGCCCAATACGAGTTGCCCCATGTGAATACCAAGAACCAGATTTATCAATAACTCCAGCTTTTACGCCTAAATCTATTAACTCACCAGCTTTTGAAATACCCTCGCCGTACATTATGTCAAATTCAACAACTTTAAAAGGAGGAGCCATTTTATTTTTAACAACTTTTACTCGAGTTTGGTTACCCACTATTTGATCGCGATCTTTCAAGCTGCTAATACGACGAATATCAAGCCTGACTGATGCATAAAATTTTAGGGCATTTCCACCGGTAGTTGTTTCTGGGTTACCAAACATAATCCCGATCTTTTGGCGAATTTGGTTAATGAAAATTACCATACAATTAGTTTTAGAAATTGAACCAGTTAGTTTACGCAGTGCTTGACTCATAAGCCTTGCTTGTAATCCCATATGAGAGTCACCCATATCGCCTTCAAGCTCAGCTTTTGGAACAAGTGCGGCTACGCTATCAATAACCAAAACATCAATTGCTCCACTGCGTACCAAAGTATCGGCAATCTCTAATGCCTGTTCACCTGTATCAGGCTGCGCAATTAGCAACTCATCAATATTTACACCAAGCTTTTTTGCATAACCTGGATCAAGCGCATGTTCTGCGTCAACAAACCCACAAGTGCCTCCGGCCTTTTGTGCTTCAGCAATTACATGCAACGCAAGAGTTGTTTTACCTGATGATTCTGGGCCATAAATTTCAACGACACGTCCTTTAGGCAAACCACCTATACCAAGGGCTATATCCAAACCCAACGAACCTGTTGAAACAACGTCTGTATCAACGGCACTTTCTCGTTGGCCAAGGCGCATAACTGAGCCTTTACCAAAGGCACGGTCAATTTGTGAAAGAGCAGCTTCTAGAGCTTTTGATTTATCAGCGCGTGGTTCCATATTGTTTGCAACTTAATTACTTATGATGTCTCTGACTTTAGCAGCCAAGTCTTTCAAGGTAAAGGGTTTGGGAAGAAAATGGATATTTGTATCATCCCCTAAATTCTTACGAAAAGCATCCTCGGTATAACCAGAAATAAAAATTGTTTTTAAATCAGGAATAAGTTCTCTAACTTTTTTATTTAATTCAGGCCCATCCATTTGTGGCATAACCACATCAGTAATAAGCAAATCAAATTCTGTACCTTGCTTAATAAGTTCCAAAGCATCTTCACCATTGCAGGCTTCCAAAACTTTGTAACCTTTTTCTCGTAAAGCTCTGGCGCTAAACATACGTACAGCATCTTCATCTTCAACCAACAGAACGGTCCCAGAACCACTAAGATCTCCGTGGTGGATTTCTGGCAAAATAACCTTTGTATCGTCTGCACCTAAATACCTTGGCAAACAAATTCTAAATGTTGTTCCCTTGTTCATTTCACTTTCAACAAAAATAAAACCACCTGTTTGCTTAACGATTCCATAAACTGTTGAAAGCCCAAGACCCGTACCTGCACCCACCTCCTTGGTTGAAAAGAACGGTTCAAAAATGTGTTCTAAATTTTCATCAGCAATACCGCTACCAGTATCAACAACTTCAATAGTAACGAAATCACCGGTAGGCATAGTTTCGTGCCCAACTTGAACAGGTTTTAAATTGCTTACATTCAAAGTTCTTATAGTAAGTTTCCCACCATCTACCATTGCATCACGAGAGTTTACAGCCAAATTAATAATCACTTGCTCAAATTGACTTATATCAACCTTAACTGGCCAAATATCACGTCCATGCACAACATCTAAATCAATTTTTGCACCTATTAAACGCCGCAACAGAGACGACAACTCTGCTAAAGTATCTGTTACATTTACAATTCTTGGTTGCAAAGTCTGCTGGCGAGAAAAAGCCAACAACTGACGTACTAAATTTGCTGCACGATTTGCATTTTGCTTAATTTGAGAAACATCTAAATACGACGGATCATTAGGCATATATCTTTGTAAGAGCAGATCACAAAACCCTATCATTGCAGTTAATAGGTTATTAAAGTCATGGGCAATACCACCAGCCAACTGACCAACTGCTTGCATTTTTTGCGACTGAATAAATTGTTGCTCTAATCTTTTTTGTTGTGAGATATCCATCAACTGCAACAGATATTCGTTACGATCTTTGTCAATTTGGCTAATGTATGCAATGCAATGAGTCTTTCCACCATGCAAAGCCAACTCTACTGGAGAAAGTATGCTAGCATTTAGGGCATCTGTAAGTTGTGTTTGAGAGTTATGACTTAAAATACTTAGCAAATTATCATTGATATTAATTACATTACTTGATGTGACACCTTCAATCAGATCCTGAAATGCCTGATTGAAACTAATAATCTCACCTGATTTTTGAATAATAACGCCGGCAATTGATGCTTTTAAAAAGGTCTCTTCCGAATTGCTGTGTTTAGAATCATCAATAACTAAACCATCAATTCGACAAATGATAGAAGCACTTACCTCATCGCTTAAAGCAGGGGAAAACCAAATTGCTTTAAAGGGTGGGTAGCGGAATGGCTTAATCGTAACAACTTTGATTTTTGCTGTATTACAATCTTCAATACCGTCCATCAAATGTTCAATGCGACAATTAATAATTTCATCACGATTTTGTTTTAGCCAATCACACAAAGTATGGTTGCATGCAATAATTTGTCGTGACTTATTTAAATAGAAAACACCAAAAGGAGCCTTTTCTATAAATCTTTGCATAATAGTAAGTTCGTTTTGAATACTATCAATTTCACTAAACTGAACAGTCACATCTTCAAAGCCAATAAAAATTGACTTGATTGGAAAATGTGGCTGATCTTGTGGCAAAACTCTAGCCAACAAAATACGATGTTTTTCATTAGCATTATGGGCGTATTTCAGCAAAATTTCACCCATATGCAATTCTTCTATCCAACGCTTTAGCATTGGCCATTGTTCACTTGTTTCAAAACGTTTATCTAGCTTTTGAATAAATTCAGCCAAAGTTGGGTAAAGATGTGGATGGGAACTTTTAATAAGAGCTCCATCTATTGTAAAGATTGCATACTCATTAAATTGCTCAAAAGCTTGGTGCATAGTTTGGTACTGATGTATCTGAAAATTATTTTGCTGCTGTTTTTCAGATTCACGAATGAATATGGGCAAATAGGCGCCCAACGCCAATACGCTTAAAAATAGTAAAGTCATCTGAATTGGGTCAGTTGCTAAAAGCAAACTAACTCCACAGCTAATCAAAACTGCAATTAAAAAAAACCCAGAAAAATGAAGTCGCTGTAACACTAAGATTTCGAACGTATTGAAAGCAAGATTGATGTGGTAAATATTACCCCTAAAATTACAAAAGTGATAGCCGGATGTATGTGAACATTAAAAACAATTTTTGCACCCACAAAAATTAACACTACTCCTAAAGCTGGTTTTAAATACTTAAATTTTTCAACTGCATTAGCTAACACAAAGTACAATGAGCGTAAACCAAGTATTGCTAGCATGTTTGAGGTGTAAATCAAAAAAGGATCGGTTGTGATTGAAAATATCGCAGGTAAAGAATCAATCGCAAAAATTATGTCAGAAACTTCAATTAAGATTAGTGAATAAAACAGTGGAGTAGCACTTAATTTACCATTGTTTTTTATAAAAAATTTATGACCATCAAACTTTGCAGTGTTAGGAATAATTTTTTGAAAATATTTCCAAATAATACCATCGGTAAAAGCATTATCTTTTTCTTTAAGTGCAAAAATTTTGATACCTGTAAAAATTAGAAATATTCCAAAAACAGTTAAAAGCCAGTGAAATTTTAGCAAGAGCTCTATACCTAAAAATATCATCAACCCTCTAAGTACTAATGCGCTAATTATACCTATGAACAGAACTCGGTGCTGGTATTTAATTGGCACATTAAAGCTTTTAAATATGACAGCAAAAACCATAACATTATCAATGCTTAAAAATTTTTCAATTTTATAGCTAGTGATATATTGAAAAAAAGCTTCTGTACCAAAATGAAAATAAATCCAACCCCCAAAAACCAAGGAAACAAAAACCCAAAAAATAGTAAAATTAAGTGCCTGTTTAGATGTTGGAGGCACATCTTTTTTATTTAATACCCCAAGGTCAAATACCAAAAATAAAATGATAAAGGTATTGAAAATAATCCAATAGGTGCTTGAAACCATAGATATCTTAATTTTGCCACTATCCTAAATTCTATCTTACTTTTATTTATTATGGTATCTGCCATTGCGGCAAATTTTATGTAATGGTATAACCAGTAACAATGGTTGCATAGCTCAGCGGTAGAGCACTACGTTGACATCGTAGGGGTCACAGGTTCAATCCCTGTTGCGACCACCATTTTTTTTTAAATTCATATGCGACGTATTTTTATCTTTTTTATTTTATTTTTAACCGCTGTTGTTGGTTTCATTTTATATGCTCCTGGCGGATTACTAAAACCAATTAATTTGCCTGAAAAAACAACTGTTGTTATAGAAAAAGGCGAGTCTCTTTCTAAAATTGCCACACAATTAAATGAATTAAAAATTATCCCTCACAAAGTTAGTTTCTTTGGTGGAGCTTTATTTTTAAAATTACAAAAAAAGCCATTAAAGCATGGGGAATATTTATTTGAGCCAAGTCAAACTTTGTGGCAAATCTTGCAAAAAATTGCAAAGGGAGAGGTTGTCGTACATTACATAACAATCCCAGAAGGCTTAACTGTTTATGAGATTTCAAAAAAAATTAATGACATCACAATATTGACTGGCGTAATCGAAAAATTACCACCTGAAGGAACTTTGCTTCCACAAACGTATGATTATTATTACGGAGATTCCAAGCAACAACTAATGCACCGCATGGCAAAGGCCATGGAAAAAATCAAAAACTTAGCTTGGCCTCAGTATAAAAATAGCTGTTACCTTAAAACTTGGGATGAAGTTTTAGCATTAGCGTCGATCATAGAAAAGGAAACAGCCATTGGTTCTGAGCGCGATTTGGTAGCATCGGTTTATCTTAATCGGTTAAAAATTAATATGCACCTTCAAGCAGACCCCACAATAATTTATGCGGTGACTAATGGACAAACTTCATTTTACAGGCCGATTTTCAAGTCTGACTTAGCATTAGAATCTCCATTTAACACCTATTTGCAAAAGGGTTTACCACCCACACCAATCGCTTGTCCTGGTGAAGCCAGCATTATGGCTGCACTAAAACCAGCTTCTACTTCTTATTTATATTTTGTTGCTAGTGGTGAAGGCGGTCATAAATTTAGTAGTGATCTTAAAACCCATAACCAATATGTGCGTAATTGGCGCTTAATTGAAAAACAAAAAAAGGAGAATTTATGAATATTGTCAGACGCGGATTAATGCTAGTACTGTCTTCTCCTTCAGGTGCTGGAAAAACGACAATTGCAAAATCCTTACTCAAGCAAGATAAAAATCTCAAAAATTCAGTTTCTGTAACCACTCGTTCAAAGCGATATTCAGAAGCGCATGGCAAAGATTATTTTTTCAAAGACATAGAAGAATTTATTAGAATGCGTGACAACGAAGAATTGCTGGAAAACGCGCACGTATTTGGAAATTATTATGGTACTCCCAAGGAATTTGTTTTTGAGCAATTAGAAAAAGGCTTTGATGTTATTTTTGATATTGATTGGCAAGGCACCCAGCAAATTGCACACCTTGCAAGAAATGATTTAGTAACGATTTTTATTCTACCTCCCACATTACAAACATTATATGAACGCTTGGAAAGCCGTGGCGAAGACAACGTTGAAACTATCAATAAAAGAATGCAAGACGCCTCAGCAGAAATTAGCCATTGGCCAGAATATGACTATGTAATAGTTAATGAAAATTTTGAAAAAAGTTTAGAAAAAATTACAGCTATTTTAGAAGCAGAACGCTCAAAACGCACACGGCAAATTGGTTTAGCTGAATTTGTTAATCAGCTTCGTCAGTGTAGTGTACAAACAAGTGAATAGAATTATTCGACTTTAATTTTTCTGGCATCAAAGGCATCACGCACAGCCTCACCTATAAAAATCAGCAGACTTAGCAATACAGAAATTGAAAAAAACGCAGCCAATCCCAGCCAAGGCGCTTGTATATTATTTTTAGCTTGAGTAATTAATTCACCCAAAGAAGCCGAACCTGGTGGTAAACCAAAGCCTAAAAAATCTAAAGAAGTTAAAGTAGCAATTGATCCATTTAAAATAAATGGTAGATAAGTAATAACTGCAACCATTGCATTAGGCAGCATATGACGCCATATGATTCTGCGACTTGGCACACCTAGAGCTTCTGCAGCACGCACATAATCAAGCGTACGCGTGCGAAAGAATTCCGCGCGCACAACACCAACCAACGTCATCCAAGAAAAAATTAGCATAATCATTAGTAACCACCAAAAATTAGGCTCAATCATACTTGATAAAATAATTAACAAATATAAAACAGGCAAATTGCTCCAAATTTCAATAAACCTTTGCATAAATAAATCAACGCGCCCGCCAAAGTACCCTTGAACAGCTCCTGCAAAAATCCCAATTGTAGAGGCTCCAATGGTAAGTGCTAAACCAAATAAAATCGAAATACGAAATCCATATAGTAAGCGGGTTAAAACATCCCGCCCTTGATCATCGGTACCTAAAAGGTTGCTCCAGCTGGGCGGAGATGGGGCTGGTGAATTCATCTCATAATTTACCGTATTTATGCCAAATGGAATTGGTGCCCAAATTATGAAACCATTCGAATTAATTAAATTCTTCACAAATGGATCACGATAGTTAGTAGCCGTTTCAAATGTTCCGCCAAAAGTAGTTTCTGGATAATCTTTAAAAACTGGAAAATAAGTAGTGCCTTTAAAACTAACGAATAATGGCTTGTCATTGGCTATGAATTCGGCAAATAAAGTTATAAAAAAAATAACCAAAAAAACAAAAAAGGAATAGAAGCCACGTTTGTTTGCTTTAAACTGGTACAGGCGCCTTTGTGTAATGGGATTCATAAGCTACCTTTTTTTGTGTAGCTTAAAAATTTATTTTTAAATTTTAAGAATTCGTTAACTTTTTTGTGGTAGGCGTTCCATCCCCCACCCCCGCCCCATAGGTATCTACACATCTTTTGAATGAATGATTTATGCACAAATAGATACAGCTGAACTTCCGTCTTCGCGAACCCACGTAGTAGGTGTGGCGATCCAGTGATTAACTTCATATTGATTAGTTTAACTGGACTGCCACGTCGCGATGCTCCTCGCAGAGACGGGCTTTGGTATGCAAGGGTTAACTGGGCCACAAGGTAAATAAGAAATGTGTAGATACCTATGCCCCCGCCCTTAATAGGGTGGGCCACCCGCCTTGGCGCCATCCTAGAAGACAGACATAGCTTCGCCATTGGCATCTTTAAGGATTTTAGAATGATGCCTTGAAGCAATATCTGAAGAGTATCTCTTATTCTGAATGATAACACTTTGGTGGTTAAAAATTGCTTAAGATGTATTAGATAAAATAACCCCAGTTTCACATTTAATACAATAAGCAAGTTTTGGTAGCACCTATAATTGTGAAGCTGATGTAATGTGCAAGTTTTTTACGGAACTGTCATCCACCCCTCGGATAAGCCAGACACTACATGAATTGTAGAGATCAGATGAGGATTTAAACCTCACCTGGTTGTGCGTACATTAACGTACAGCAGAAACTTTCCTTGCAATAACAGATAGAAATTCGTTACCTACTCCGCAATTAATTGTGGTTGAATCTACTATTTCAAAAAGAGGAGAAAGATACGTTTGCAATGTTTCGAGAGTATGAAAGTGCCTTCCTTGGTACATGATAACTTTAGCCATATTTCCGGATTGCCTAACTACTTCTCTTTTAAAACGTGGTGATATCAGCCCACTATCTTCTTTAGAGATGGCAGTAAATGTTTGTGATTTTATTTGTCTATTCTGGATAACTGTTGTTTTTGAATAATAAACAACACCAGCAGTTTCATGAGCTTGTGTAGGCATACTGACAGTCACAAACAAATGACCGCCATCTTCTAACATGCTGTGCGCATTAGCCAAGAAAGTTGTCGTTTCGCTCTCATCTAAAAAGTGCAAAACTTTATTTGCATTGATAACCTGAATTTTACCAACGTACTGCGTAGGTACTTTTCCTGCTACAGAAAAATCTCTTTTGACGGTAACAAATTTGCTAAGTTCAACGCAGCCTTCAAGTATGCCGGAAACTCTTGCTTTACAAGCAGCTAATTGTTTTTCGTGAATATCAACTGCTATTACCTGTCGTGCCCCAGCAAAAAGAGCCATAAGGCTATCATTTCCGCTGCCTGGCCCAATATCAAAAACAATTGGTTTTATTTTTGAGCAAAGTTGTAAAAGTGGACCTTGCACTACCATGTGGGGAGGAAAACTATAGCCGCTTTCCATAGTATATGGATCATCTTCAGTAATTGGTGAGTTTGGCTCGCCTATTAATTTAAGGAATACTGGAACACATTTTTTTAAAGCGTCTTCTGTTGTTGATATGCATGTTTTTACGTATTCTGAAACTGCAAAATTTTCAGTTTCTGCACTTTTGGAAAGACTATATAACATTTTAAACGGAGCAAAAAGACTATCTGGGTTGACTTCATCAACAGAAAAAGCAGCAGCAGACAAACTTACAAATGCAGAACAAATTGTAATTATTGTTTTTAAATTGTTAGGTTTCATAATTAATACCTGTTTCTATATATTAAAGTATCAATGTATAGAAACCAACGTGTTTCTGTCAATACAAAAAAGTGAAAAATTTTGTAAAAATCACGTAAAATGATATATGGAAAACTAAACTGGGCTTCAGCACTGGTTAAGTCGTAACTATCTATACGATCTAAAATTCAAATTTCTTTTTTATCCCTTTTTCCTTTTTTTTCTATCGTTCAATTTTTTGTTTTCTCGTTTTAAAAGCACCGTGTAAGTTAGCTCAGTATTTGAGCTTGCCATCTCTGACCCTTGTATTTAAAGACGGTCAGTACGTTGATCTGCGTGTCTGCGGTCCTCATGTACTAGGTGGTACACTCCGGTCCTTGCCACTTGATCGCCTGCTGGCGTCTTT
>CAMASM010000011.1 GCA_945860985.1 Candidatus Finniella inopinata | reverse complement strand
GCAGGAGAAATACAGGCTAGAAAATCGGAATCTTTGTGGTCTAGCAAGTGAGGGTCCCTAGGGTGGAATTGCACAAGCATATTGTGAATGAGGATAGGTTCTCTATTTGGTTTAAAATCAAGTTCGTAAGGTTTTTCAGTACACCAAAGTTGGCGTTTGTGAAAACTTACAGGGGCAGAAGAGGGTGAAAAATATTGTAAAATGTCACTGTAGAGAGACGTTTTACTAACTGCATGCCATGTTAGATAAGAATGGACAGTACTAACAAAAGGAAAAAAATATTCTACATTTCTTTTGATGGTTGTTGTTGCCAACGAAATATTATGGATGGCGGAATAAGTAAGGCTAGAAATGTAAGAGCACCTACTTTTGGTAGTTTCAGAATGAGTTTGTTGTTTGGTATAATGCTTTTTTTTCTCTAATATAGATTCAAGTTCTTCTAAGCCTGCGCTGTAACAGGCTGATAAAGAAATCATTAGTAGTATAGTTTTTATTTTCATAGGTCACCTCACAAATAATTAAGAGTTTCGATAATTCTTGATACTGGTATCTTCATGATTGCGGCCATTTTGTCATTGATACCTACACTCAATAAAAGATTGTCACCCTGACGAATGCACCCAAATGGAAGTATTGTGTTTGCGCTCAAGAAACGTTCTGTATGAGGAGTTGAAATAAATAATGGTTTTTTGGAGTAATGTGTAATATTAAATTCATTATCAAATAGTAAGGCACCCAAGAAATACTCACGAATACCATCAGCTGTTTTTAAATCTGAATGAAAAAAGGATAAGTATTTGTTGTGTTCCCTAATCAATATAGGTGCAGTAGATGATCGAATAGGGCCATAATGCCAATCTTTGATTACTTTTGGTTTTTCGACAACTTTTTTTGGGTTTTTAAGGTCATCTGTAGCATCATGTACAATCATTGGGTCAATTGTATTGATGATTAGTAATTTTCCGTCTTTTTCAAAAAGCAACCA
Source organism: Candidatus Finniella inopinata (assembly GCA_945860985.1). Taxonomy (GTDB): domain Bacteria; phylum Pseudomonadota; class Alphaproteobacteria; order Paracaedibacterales; family CAITNM01; genus CAITNM01. The sequence continues at coordinate 26,468 of CAMASM010000011.1, read as the reverse complement.
ATTTTTTTGTAAAGAATTTTTTTCTGTATTGTCATCAATATTTGGTCTAATAGGTGTTGCTATTTGTTTTCCAGGAATAAATTGGCCAATTTCTATGCATGCACTATAAAGTCCAAGCATGTGAGGAGTAACAGTAACGTAACTTGCATAAAAGTTTTCCTTAAAAATGATTAGTCTGGCATCTTCGTGTAGTTTTGTTTTGTCTTGAATAAGTGGATAATAAGATGCAATTTCAAAATCTTTTGTCATCTCTGCTAGAAAAATATACGATTCATATATACATGGGGTTAAAGATGCGCTGGCATCTCGCTGTACACGAAGTGTCGTGTATAGTTTTCCTTTATGTTGTAAAATGCAAGGGTTATATACGCCAGCATTGCTAATTTTACAGGTATCAATAGAAATTAATTCTCCACCATAAGCAGCAGCCTGTTCTGCGGGAGTTATGCATTTCATGAAATCTGACTCTTTGTGGTCTAGCAAGTGCGGATCTCTGGGATGAAATTTCACGATCATGTTGTGAATTAAAATCGGATCCCTATTTGGTTGAAAATCAATATTGTACTTATTTTCTAAAGCACTAAATTGATTTTTATATTTGTTTGTAAATATAGAAAATGTTGTTGAGAGTGCAAAATTTATACTGCCAAAATGCCTTGTTAGATAAGAATGGACAGTACTAACAAAAGGAAAAAAATACTCTACGTTTCTTTTGATAGTTGTTGTTGCCAACGAAATATTATGGATGGCGGAATAAGCAAGGTTAGAAAAGTAAGAGCACTTATTTCTGGTAGTTTCAGAATTAGTTTGCTGTTCAGTGCAATGCTTTTTTCTCTCTAATATAGACTCAAGCTCTTCTAAGCCGGATGAACTATAACAAGCAGTTGAGGCAAATAATATAAAAAATAATAAAAAATACTTTCTTAGAGTCATATAAATAAAAATATTTCAAAGATAATATTCATAAAGTAACATTAATTAATTAAATATGTATTAATGTGTAAAGGTTATTTATTTAAGGTGATATTCTTACTCGTTAAAACATGGAGACACCCTCACCAGTCGCCACTGGTGATGCTTGCTGCAGTGCACTTTGGATTAATGCTTTCTTAATTTTTCCAATGTTACTATTACGGAATGAAAGATCATATTTTACATATATGGTTAGGTGCTAGCGTAAAACAAAAAATAGCCGCCATTTTCATGGTGGTTGTGGTTGGTTAACTTTGTACATTACGCCCTGTATGAAGCTCAGACTGATAGGTAAAATTAACAAAAAGTTAAGTAATTATAGTTATCATAAAAATATCAAATTTTTTATAAAAAATTCTTATGGGCAAAATTTTAAAAGTTTTAAATATGTCTTTATTAGTTTTAGGGGCGAGCTTTTTGCAAGCAACTGAAGATACAGTGAAGAAAGAATTATCAACAAGGGTAGTTGCTCTTATAGATGCCTATACCTCAGCACAACTTAATTTACACCGGCAGCATCATGTAGCAGTTACTGCGTCTTTATCAGCGGTTGCAGTAGTCCCGGTTTATCCGTTGTTAGAAGGTACAGAGACAAAAGTATTACTTGAATGTATGGGGGCAGGGGATATGCGACCATATTTTGATTTTGTTAAAAATCAAAAAGTTGCAAAAATTAATACTTTTGTTGATGGGTTATTAGCAGCGAATGATACTTTTATTGATGAAGGCGTTAATACAGGTGGTGGTGAGTGGGGGCCATTAGATCGCACACGTGATGCACTTAAGGTTGCACTTGGTAACAAGGTAAGGGGGGTAGTTATAGATATACCCGCTCCGACTACTGCTAATATTAAGTTACTTTACAATTATCATACGGAGTTTGAGCAAGAAATTGTGCAAGGATTAGAAGAATACATAAGCTTGTTTGCACCGAGCGGTGATACCAGTAATTTCCTTGCTGAAAGTGTTAACCGTCCAGAGTATCGTTCCCGGGGCATGTTTAAGAAGGCCATAAAAGAAGCTATTTTCGGCTAACTGGTTGGGCTGCCTCATGATCATGTTGGTGGCTCATTTCAACCCCATTTTCGTACACCTTTTTTAGGTATGGCTTGCCATTATTAAATACAACCATATCGCCATGTAGCTTACCTTTGCTGTAGTTTGAAAGTACTTGTTTTTCACCTTGTTCGGTATAAACTTTGGATGGTCCATGCATTTCGCCATTTTCAAAACTAAGTTCCATAGATAATTTGCCATTTTCAAAATATACCTTCATGGTGCCGTGCATCTTTCCATCAACAAATTCCATCTCTCTTTCAATTTTTCCGCCTGGATAGTAGAGCTTTGTTACACCGTTAAGCTTGTCTTTTACAAAATTAGATTCCATTTCAGGGTGACCATCTTTGCCAATAACTTTAGTAACTCCGTTTTTTAATCCCTTTGATTTTTCAATTTGTAATGTTTTACCATCAAACTTTTGGGTGATTACTTGGTGTTCCGGAGCTTTGGGATCTTCTTTTGGTTCATCGTTACTAGAATCGGCTGCTGCAAGATCTTGCCTGGCTTCTTCAGCATCCGCTAGATTTTCAGCATGGTCGTGTTTAGCTTCTTCGGCATCAGCATGATCATCAGCGGCATCCTGTGCTGCGTCAGCTTCGTCATCAGCGGCATCTTTCTTGTCTTGTTGTGCTTGGTCGTGATCATTTGGTTCATTGTGTTTATCTTCATGCTGATCGCTTTGTTGCGCTGGATTTGGTTTATCTGTTTGCAAAGTAATTCTCCTTTAACCAAGCTTAGTAATGGCGCCTTTAAATGCGCCCATGGCTCCACCTTCGGCTTTTAGCATGGCTCCACCTTTAATTTCTGCCATGGCCCCACCTTCTGCTTTTAGCATGGCTCCACCTTTAATTTCTGTCATAGCCCCACCTTCTGCTTTTAGCGTGGCCCCTGCTTTAATCTGAATCATAGAGTCTGCTTTTATTTGTATCGTGGCTCCTGATTTGATAACAATCATTGTGCCAGCCTTAGATTGTATGTTGGTTGCTGCTTTGCTTATTATGTCTGCACCGGCTTTAGATTGAATATTAGCCCCGGCCTTAAAAGCAATATTAGCCCCTGCTTTATTTGCTATATCTGCACCGGCTTTAGCTTGAATATTAGTTCCTGCTTTCATTTGAATATTTTTGCCAGCTTTCATTATTATATTTTCAGGTGTTTTCAAGGTAATATCTTTTGTTGCCTTAATTAAGATTGTGCCATTAACATCAATTATTAAATTACCTTTTTTAAGTTTAGTGGTTTTGTCCCCATTATCAATTAAGGTTAAACACATTGTGCCTTTACCTTTTTGATGCATGGTTTTATCGCCTTGGTCAATTTCGGTTAAATAAGTCGTATCCTTTCCTTTTTGGAATATTTTCTTATCACCCTTGAAAATAGTTAAGGTATCGTCACCTGTGTTGATCTTTTCAGTGCGGCTATGCTCAATGACAGTGTTCATGTCATATTGGCCGTGCAAAAATATTTCTTCTTCGCCAGGCTTATCACTAAATCGTAATTCGTTGTTGCCGGCATCATCATCAAAAGTTTTACTTTTTATAGTCATGTAATGGGGTAAATCTTTAGCAGAATATGGTGGCATGAAGCTTTGGTTATATACGCAACCAGTTACAAGTGGACGATCTGGATCGCCATCAATAAAGCTTACAACAACCTCCATGCCAATGCGTGGTACGTATAATGCACCCCAAGTAGCACCACTTAAAGATTGACTAACTCTTACCCAACACGAGCTTGTTTCATCATCTGGGTTGCGCAAATCCCAGTGAAATTTAACTTTAATGCGTCCCATATCATCGCCATATACTTCAGTACCTGCACCGGTTACAAATGCAGTTTGGGAACTGTAGATGCGGTTTTTGTGAGTTTTTCTAAAGGGGCGATAGGGGATTGATTTTAAAAATCCCTCAAAACTGTTGGTATAGGTTAGCATGTTATGGTCCGGATCTTCTGATGATTGTGCGCCAATTTGTGTTGCGATTTCATGGCGAACATATGATACGGCATATTCTTTGTTGTATTCCACAATTGGGTGATCAGTCAGAGAGAACGTATAACCGGGGGCTAGGTCAGGGCAAGAGGTTCTTCCATAGGCACGTTTAGTTACCCATTCAATTTCTTCCATGCGCTGGTCAGCTAGTGCGCTGCCTCTACCTGACTTTTCAAACAATCCTGGGTATTCATAAATTTCTTCCCCATAACCAGGTCCAGAGCTACTGCTCAGTAGTTCTGTATGGGGGGTTTTATAGTTGTAATCAGTAGTTTTATAGGCCTTTGGGGCAACTTGTGACTTTTTACCAAAGGCAAAAACCCTATCGATAAATGGTTCTTCTACATGGACATTTAAAAAAGCTAAAGATGCTTGAGGGATGGCAGTAAAGTCGGCACCTTTATCAAATAAAACCATGGTGTGGCTGGATTCAGTGTGAGTAAAGTAGTAACCAATACCTTCTTCCTCTAAAAGCCTTGAAACAAAATCAAAATGAGTCTCGCCATACTGAACACAGTATTCACGTACTAAGGTACCTCCACTGGCTTTTGCCTCAAAATTTGATGCGCCATTTTCGCCTAATACTGCTTGGATAATATCCATGGCTGATTGTGCTTGAAAAATACGATGGTCTTGTCCGTGCTTTAACATCCAAAAGGTTGGACGTAGTTGAAAGTGGAAATAGTGAGCTAGTTGACCTTCTTCATCAAGTATCGTTTTTAGGTGTTCCATGTGCGTAATTAGCCCGTGGTAGGCACGTACAGCTTTTTTTGAAGAGGCATCCTTTTTTCCATAAGCTTCAAAAATTACTCCAGCTTTGGTGTGGATTAAATCATCACCATCGAAGCTTGCTTTTTTTGTGTAGGCACAAACATTAGCAACAAATGTATCTGATAAAGCTTCTTCAACAATCAATCTTTGTACTACAAAGGCATCATCACCGAAAGAGGTTTTAATTTTTATTGAAAGGACTTCGCCTGCTGACAACTACTTCACCTTTTGGAAAAGATTATATTTTTAATAAAATGTTAAGTGTTATATGATATTCTGTGACTCAATTGGGGGTTTGTCTAGTGAAATTAGGGCTAGGTAAAACCATAAAATTACGAGGATTATCATGCCTAAAGGAAAATATTTGTGTGTATATTGTGGTGCTTCTGAGAAGGTAGATAAAACTTATCTAGATTATGCAGAAGACCTAGGCAAGCTTATTGCCATTAATGATTTCAATTTAGTTTATGGTGGCGGACGCAATGGATTAATGGGCAGGGTTGCTCATTCTGTACTTTTAAATGGTGGTATTGTTGTGGGTGTAACCACTTCACAGTTAGATGAAAGCGAAGGTAAGCCATCAGGTTTGCAAGAGTTTCATGTGGTTGACACCATGCACGACAGGAAGATGCAAATGTTTCTAAAAGCTGATGCATTCATTATTATGCCAGGTGGCTATGGTACTTTGGATGAATTTTTTGAAGTATTAACCTGGAAAAAACTTGGAATTCACAACAGGCCCATTATTATAGCGAATCTTAATAATTTCTGGGATCCTTTAATAAGCTTATTAGATCATATCATTGCTACGGAATTTTCAGCGAAACAGTTTGCAAAACTTATACAAGTTGCTACTTCACTAGAAGAAGTAATAAACATGGCAAAAACCAAATAATTTGTTTTGGTTTTTATGTAAAGTGGTTTTGTATTATGGGGGAGATTTTTAACACAATGTTAATGCTTTTGTAGCTTACTGAATTTAGTAATCTATTGGGGTAGTTCTATGTGTTTGAAAGAAATTCTTTTACTTGCGGGTTTTGCGTTTACTAGTCTGTATCCAAGCGATGATGTTATAGATGAATTGATACCTGAAAAAGATGGTGCTCGAGTAGGTGTTGATGCTGTCGATGGGTTGGTGCCTAAAAAAGGTGAAGCTTTGGCAAGCGGTGATTTAGTTGATGCGTTATTACCTAAAGAAGATGATAAGCAGTTAATCAAAGATGTTGTTGCGGAGCTTTTAGTTGAAAAAGACGATACAAGACCACCTAATTTTTTAAAAGCAATAGAGGAGGTAAAAGCATTCGAACTGCCTGATACCTTTAAGGATTTTACTTTTACAGATAAAGAAATCTCTGAAAAGGCGCATTTTTTGCAAGCCTTACAAAGAAGCTTAGATCCGATTAGTGCTTGGCTTAAAAGCGACCATAAGAACTTCGCTAAATTTTTTAAGGAATCTGGTTTTAGTGAATCTTTTATCAAACAATTCTGCACAGAAGAATATTGTAAATTATTGCATAAGGTGTTTACGGTTGTAGATATTCCTTCTGCTGATGCAATTTATGATGAAGCAATTGCAAAGGCATCCGAAAAATATAAAATTGCAGATAAGTATGAAAAATTTGATGAATCATTCTATTTGTGGTTGGTAACTTACATAGCAAGTATCAATGATATAAATCAAGTAAAAGGTCCCCCGGCTTGGAAGGTAAAATATCCAGGAAAAATTAGTGGTGTTGACCTCCAAGAAAATGATCCATTAACAGTTGTTGAAGTTGCGGTTCTTACAGAGCAATTAAACGCACAGCAAAGATCACGCACTATTAAAGATGAGTTTGAAGCTGCTTGTAAGGGTGCCATAACTCCGGCTGAAGCTGAATTTACATATGCATATGATGCATGGAGAGGATTTTATATTAAAGCAAGTGAACCAATAAGCGGATTTGAAGAGTGTTTTCTTGTAGGTGGACATCCACTTCTAGAAGAAATTTTAGATTCTTTAGCCTTATGCCCAGGATTTGCTTTAGAGGACAGCTTAGCAGGAGCACATGAGGTTTGCGATCCAACCGGTGCTTTTAAAAGTCAGCACAAAAAAATTGGTGATGACCCGGATAAATCGCATCGTTGTATTGCCCTTGAATACTTGATCATAAAGGGGATTATTACAAGGGACTTAAAGCTGCCTTTAGCTTTGCTTGTTGATTCTTGTTTTTAATTTCAGTTAATCCAACTTAATCCAACTTAGGCAGGGGCTAATCTTGTTAATGCTACCTGCCTACCAATTAATGGTAACAATATCTTCATTTCAGGACCGTGGTCCATTGCAGTTAAAGCTTGGCGCAATGGCATAAACAATTCTTTGCCTTTGCGGCCTGTCTTTTCTTTAAGCGCTTGAGTCCAAGTAAGCCAAGTTGTTTCATCCCATGGTTCCTCTGGTAAAAGCTCTAGCGCTATTTTTAAAAAATCATGGTCTTGGCAAGTACCTGTTATCTTTCCAAAGAAAATATCTTGCCAGGGTTTTAAATCAGATATCTTTTCAATATTATCATGCACGGCACGCCAGTGTGGTTCACTAAAGTTTCCAAAGCCAGCGGAGTTCAAGTGTTGCTGCATTTGCGAAAAAGGCATTAGGTGGTAGAGCTTATGGTTAAGAGCCCACAATTCTTTTTCACTAAATCTTGGGGGTGTGCGACTAAATATGCTTAAGTCAAATGGTGCAGCTAATTCTTCCAGTGTCAAAAATGGCTCAACCGGAAGTGAGGTACCAAGTTTTGCTAATAGGCAAGCGATTGCCATAGGTTCAATGCCGCTACCCCTCATTTGTCCAAGGCTTAAGCTTCCTAAGCGTTTAGATAATTTGTCTCCGTCTTCATCCATTAGCAGGCTGGTGTGGGCAAAGGTTAGGGGGTAATCTTTTTCTCCATTCACTGCTTTAAATAGTTGAATTTGCGTTGCGGTATTGGTAACGTGGTCTTCACCACGAATAATATGGGTGATTTTGTAATCAATATCGTCAATCACAGAACATAAGCTGTACAAAAATATACCATCTGCCCTAATTAGCACCGGATCACTTAATTGAGCCCCATCGAATTTCACCTGTCCACGGATTTTGTCTTCCCAAACAATAGGGGTGTGATCAAGTTTAAAGCGCCAGTGTGGTGTACGCCCCTCTGCTTTGAATGCAGCAATTTCAGCATCAGTCAAATTTAGTGCAGCGCGGTCATAGATTGGTGGCTGCCCCTTTCCTAATTGGCGTTTGCGTTTGTAATCAAGCTCTTCTGGGGTTTCATAGCATGGATATAAGCGACCAGATTCAATTAGTGTGTCACGAATTTCTTGATAGCGATCAAAACGTGATGATTGCTTAAAGGTGCTATTATGCTTTATGCCAAGCCAAGCGAGGTCAGTAAAAATAGCCTGCTCGTATTCTGGTTTTGAACGCTCAAGGTCAGTATCATCAATACGCAAAATAAATTCACCACCATTGCGCAAGGCATATAAATAATTAATCAATGCTGCACGGGCGTTACCTATATGTAAGTACCCGGTTGGCGATGGGGCGAAACGAACGCGAATCATGAATTACCTAAATTGAGATTAATCTTTAACAGTGATAATAGCGAAAAAGTTTAATAAAGGCTACTTGGCTGTGGGATTGGGGTGACATATGAAGATTTTCAAAAATGACAAAGATATTTTTAAAGAGCATGTAAGGAAAAGCTTGGATTCCATTGATACATGCTACATTATTACCAGTAAACCCCTTACTCTGGCGTACTAATTGAAGAGCTTCTTAGGAGTATCTGGCTAGTAGGCAGATTAACCTCATATTGAAACTCGATACGTTCACTTTTTACCTGATAACTCAAAGTTAGTCTACGCATATAAGGGAGTGTAGGATCATATCTTACAGCAATCTTGTATGTACTTAGGAAATTAGGAGCTAATGCCTCGACTGCTTTTGAATAGGACGCATCTGTAGTATCCTTTAAGATAGCATCTTGAAGTTCTGCTAGCGTGAGAGCGATACCGCACTTAGCGCTTTTTTCGAGTCTGCTTAATCTATCGCTTGTTTCAGTATCGTAAGTTGCTCCTTCCCAAGATATACAGCTCGGAATACCGTCGAAAGGTTCCACTACCGATGCACAGTACGGAATAGTCTGCATAAATTGTTCAGCATCTCTATCTTTATCGCAGGCCATTAGCAAAGAGTGATTTAGTAAAAGTGTTGCCAAACTTAATGCGATATATTTTTTCATCTATAATCTCCTTTTTATTTTTTTTCTAATTCTTTCATCAAAGGTAACACACAACTAACAGTACGTTCGTAGTGTTCCTGAGTATCGATTTCTGTCCAAGGACATTGGTCTTCAAATCTCATTTTTAATACATGTACAGGGTGTTCTTTGCAAACAGCAACTAGTCCATGTTCGTGTTCCATTTTAAGGTCAGGATTTTCCTTAAGTGCAGCTTCATAAGAAGTGCACATGGCTTGGAAACATTCACGAGATAATTTGTAAATTCCAACTGATTCTGAATCAATTTCAAGTTCATCTTTATTTTTAGAAAGCTTCACTAAGTTGCCATTTCCATCTTTTTCAACATACACTTCATCTCCAGATTTTGTTGTGGTTGTAGATAGCAGAACGTTTGGATGTGGATCTCTTATTAATGCTTGTAGGGCAGATACCGGATAAATGATATCTGAATCTAGTAACAAAATTGATTCTGCTACAGAATCTTTAGCAAGGCAAATTGTGTGCATATTACCAAATTTGGCATAATCGGGGTTATGTAATAAGTCTACAATTGGATGCATATATTCACCAGCTAGCACTTCATAATATTTGCTGCAATGCCCGGTAATAAAAAGAATTCGTTCAATTCCTCCGCATACTAAGTGCTCTATGGATGAATGGATAATTGGTTTTCCTTCTACTTCAATAAAACCTTTAGGTTTTAAGACTCCTGCTTCTCCAAATCGTGCTCCTCTACCAGCCGCAGGAATAATAGCAAGTAAAGGCATTTTTTGAGCTGTTGATTTTCTCACTACATCTTCTTGTGCATATGGGTCTAGAAGTGCAGATACTGCTTCAGAAGCATTTACTTGTTCATGATTAATAAAAAAAAGTAATACAAAAATTTGTGTGATTACAACTTTGAACATAAATTTCCTCAAAAAGTTTATATGTTTATACAAAAAAGGTAAGAAGTACCATTTAATTTGTGGCATTACCTGTTCTCTAATTTGTAATTTGCAAATCTTAATTATTAGTTAAGAAAGTATGAGGTTTAAAAAGTAGAAAAACTAAATTTTTGATTTACACAAATTAATATTGGTTTTTTATTAAGCATTTACCTTGTAGAACAAAAATTTATGATGTTTATATTATAAAATTCACTAATTATTAATGTTTATTGGGTAACCTATCATAAGAAAGTTCTTTGCGTGATAGGCTTTTTATGTGTTTCTGCCCTAAGATTTTGGTGATTGTCTCGTTGTGGTTATCCATTACTAATTTTCTTTTTGCAAGTGACAAAGAAGACTTAGATATTGTTCCTGAAAGATCGTGCTTAACAAGAGTGAAAGAAAGGGTGCAAATATCTACGTTATGCGCTTTTGGTGCATTCAAATGGGCTTTGACCGGCAGTGCTGCTAAGGCCATAACTGCAAAAGACTTTTCATCAGCACTATGGAGTATAGCGGATTTTGCTATGCTGCCATTAAAGGTTCTTAAGACTGGTTTATATGAAATGACTTTACCTTGGCAAAAACCAAGGATATCAAAAAATGCAGGTTTTACTCGTCCAATTGAACAAGAAGATGTAAGTGTGGTGAACAAAGAAACCAAAGGTCATATTGTGGCGACCTATAGGTTGATGAAAGATATTGATGAAGCCTTTGGTAAAGTTAAGGATTTTGATAAAGATGGACTTCCTTATTTTGCCATGTCTGGAACCCTTTTAGGGTGTGTACGTCACGAAGGGTTTATCCCCTGGGATGATGATCTTGATATAGCAGTAACAGAAGAATACGAAAAATCAATGCCAAAAGTTTTATGCTTATTACGTGAAAAAGGTTATAAAATGGTTACTTCAAAAGGTATGTGTGAATCCCTTGTTGAAGGAGTTAAGTTATTTGTTAATGGAGAGCTACAATCACCTGATAAAACGAGTGCAGCTATAGGGCTTGTGTACAAAGGTTGGCGTGTTGAGCGATGGTTTGATCGTCCTATAGTTGGTGGTAAACAAACGATTCCCTTTTGCGACATATTTTTAATGAAAAAAATTGGTAATAGGTATTGTTACGCAAATGGCTGGCCTGAATTTTCAGTCCATAAAGATGAGGTTTATCCTCTTCAAAAAGCTAAATTTGGTTCACTAAATATTTCTATTCCAAGAAATCCGTACTTGTTTCTTGATGGTGAATATCCAAAGTGGACTAATCATATGCAAAAATATGGTCATGATTATGGACATCGCCAGGCTGACTTAGTACGTTTTACAGCACCGCTTGAAAAAATGTGCGATAAAGATTATCTGCCAGCAGGACCTTTTGGGCCACTGTGCGACAATGCTAAGAAAGATCTTTAAAGGTCGATAAAATATTAAGTAACGGCAGTGTACAAGTTTTTTAGAAAACCTTTGATTTACCAGGCTTAGTGTATTTCGACGTCCCGCGGCCCAGACCGCGGGATCCAATCCTATCATTTCATTGTTTAAGCACAACATAATTTGTTCTTTCTTTGGTTTTTTGTGTCAATTTAACAAATAACCACTAGATCCTGCGGTCTGGGCCACGGGACGTCAGTTACCGTTGTGGAAGTTAAATTAAAACTTGCACACTGAGTTAAGCACCGCAGAGCCATTGCTTTACAATACTTAATATTAACCCTTATTGATAATAAGGCTGTTGGCTGTTAATTTGCTGTTCAACGTATTGAGATGGTTTACGAGCATTTTGGTTAACCTTTACACCACCTTGATATTGGTAGCTTTTTGGCACCGTATGATTTATCCCCTGTCCCATGTTTACAGCCTTTTCAGGCCTTCCTTGTAACATTGCTGTTTCAGATGGTATATGCTTTCCAATTTGATTTTGATTATGCTTTTCGCGATAAATGCTGGTTGCTGTGAAGAATCCGCTTAAGAAAAACACGCAACCTAAGAACATGAAGGAAAAAATTAGGGTGAAAAGTGTTGATTTGCTCATAGTGAATGTTAATACCTCAGTAATGTAAATACGTTTAAATTCATTCCACAGGGTTGCTTTAACTTTGGTTGACCTATTAATAGCTGTTCGTGGTTGGGTTGCATTAAATGTTGGATTGTAAAAGTTATTTCTTTGTGCGTTGTAGTTTGTACCAGACTGATAAGGAGGTGGTGGCACTTGATAATTAGGCAAAGGCGGCTGAAAGGGGCTGGCTTGAAATTGTGGATTTCTTGAATATGACTGTGGTGCAGCTTGAAAATTAGAAGCAGTAGATGGCAGGTTTTCTGAGTGGTTTGCCCTTTTTAAATTAAATATATTTGCAAATCTAGATGCAGAACTCCCCACACCAGGATCGCTAAATTGTGTAAATGATCTTTGCTGTGACTGCACCAAGATTTATCTCGTTACATTTTCTTAATCTTAACATATTTTTAACAAAAAGCTGAAGCAAATCTTGGTTTTATAAAAACGCCAAAAATTTACCCTTTGTTAACTAATTATGCCTTCTAATAGTAGTTGTCAGGGGGATTTAAATTAATGCGATTTATTTTTTTTCTATTTTTTATTATTAGCCTAAATGCAAAAATGCCTACAGAAAAAGCAAACGCTGCAACACAAGCTCTTAATACTAGTCCGTTTGTACCTAAGTCAACTATGGATGGTAAAGCAATTATAAATGGTAAGACGGTAGAAGCAACAGCTGGTATGGCTGTGCAACCTCCTGGGGTGGTGCAGTCTGCGCCTAAAAATAGTTTAAAAGTGGTTGAGATGCTGCAAAGTGTTTTGAGCCGCTTGAAACCTAAGCAAGACGAAAAGTTTCCAGAATTTGCGCCAACTCGCCCTTTGCATCCGAGTGATAAGGACGATAGCATTCCAAATTTGCGCCAAATTTTGTTTATGTTAGGGTATTTAGAAAAAGCTACTGACTCTCCTTTTTTTGATATGGAATTGGAAGAGGCTGTAAAATCATTCCAAGCGAGCCACTGTTTGAATGCTGATGGTGTAATTGGTGAAGATACTAAATTACGTCTTAATTGGAGCTATGCCAAACGTATAAAAATGCTTAGTAGTAGCATTGAAAAGCTTAGTCAGCTCGTCTTAACTGACCGCACAGCAATTGTAAATATTCCTACTTATACTTTACATGCCTTTGAAGGTAATAACCTTAAAATGCGCATGAAAATAATTGTTGGCCAGTCTGGGCGCCCAACTCCGCAAATGACTAGCTACATAAATGCGGTTGAATTTAATCCGATTTGGGTTGTGCCACCTACTATTTTATTTAAAGACAAAATTCCCAAAATTATTGAGGATGCTAATTATTTAGAAAAAAACAAATTGCATGTTTTTGACCATGAGGATGAAGAGGTTGATCCAGAGGATGTAGATTGGGAAAAAGCCAACGAACATGATTTCAATTACACTCTAAAACAAAGACCAGGTAAAACAAATGCCTTAGGCAGGATACGCTTTAATTTATTGAATGAAGACCATATTTATTTGCATGATACTCCATTGCGCAGTTTGTTTAAAAAATGTTCTAGGGCTTTATCATCAGGTTGTATTCGTTTAGAAAAACCTAGGAATCTTGCTGCTTGGTTACTTGATTCGGATATTAAAAAAATTAAGGGTGCTATCGCTACAAAAGAAACAGAGGTCGTGAGCTTAGAGAAAAACATGACAGTTTATATTACCTATTTATCAGTTTGGGCAGAAGAGGACGGGAAGATTCTATGGGGAGATGATCCTTATAAACTCGATCCACAACAACAAGCCTAATCCCCAAAAGTGACAATTCCCAAAAATTTTAAGACAATCTTTAGGGTCTGCAACTTGCCACTTTATTAAAAGGATTTGCAAGTATATAAATCCGGCACTAATTGGAGTTAGACTAGGCAATCCAAAAGTTTTTAAAAATACAAATAAAATTCCATGTATTAAAATATTACAGGCAGTTAGCCATATTTTGGGGGAATTTTGCATAATAATTGCGGTTGATTTAATACCAATTTTTTTATCGTCTTCTATATCAGCAAAGGCGTAAATGGTGTCATAAAATATGGTCCAAATTACAAGAGTAAAAAATAAGCTTAAGTAGTTCCATGAAAAAGTTCCAACGTGGGTTATTGCCACAATTAGCCCATAGTTAAATGTGAAGCCCAAAAAAAGTTGCGGCCAGTTGGTTAGGCGCTTAATGAAAGGGTATATCATCATCAAGACTGCGCCAATTAAGGCGTGGTATTTGGCTGTTTGAGCCAAGAAAAACCATACAATAAACCCGATACTTAAGAAAAAAGCTACTTCTAAAATAGCGTGAGGGGTGGTAATAGTTTTTGCAGCGAGTGGCCTTGTTTTTGTGCGCGCAACTTGGCGATCAAAATCCTGATCAACAATGTCGTTAATAATGCATCCGGCACTTCTTAAGGCAATGGTGCCGAGTAAAAATAAGCAATAATCGAATAAATTTCCATGTGTAATGGCTAGTCCTAAAAAGCATGGCCATAGCAACAAAAAAATAGGAACAGGTCTATGCAGACGTGCCAGCTGTAAATATGGTAGAAGTTGGTTTATAAAGCTAAAACTTTCAAGTTATGACACGTCTTTACATTAACCAAACATTATCTGCAGGGCAACTTGTGGAGCTTTCTAAAGAACAGCGGCATTATCTTGAAAGGGTTTTGCGGTTTCAAATAGGTCAGAGTTTTCTTGGTTTTAATCAGGTTTGTGGAGAGTGGGAAATTGTTTACGAAAAATCCTGTTATAGATGTGTTACGCAAACGCGTGCCCCTTGTTTAATTGAACAAAGTTGGCTTGCTTTTGCTCCTTTAAAACATGATGCGATGACTTTTCTAATAGAAAAAGCAACGGAGCTTGGGGTAACGAATTTGCAACCCATTTTGACAGAACGTACTAATACTCAACGGGTTAATTTGGAAAGATTACAAAAAAATGCAATTGAGGCATCACAACAATGTGAACGTTTAGATATTCCAACTGTACACGAACCTGTAGCTCTTGCTACTTTTTTGCAAAAATTACCACAAGGGGTGCATTGGTTTGCTGCGATTGAACGTTCTGAAGAAAAACGCTGTCAGTTACAGTATCCTACAGGATTTATCATAGGGCCTGAAGGTGGGTGGACTGAAAAAGAAAAGCAGCTTTTAAAAAAGTACTCTACAAACCTTAGTTTGGGAAAAAATATTTTAAGAGCTGAAACCGCAGCGGTGGTTTGTTTAAGTATGAAGATTTATTTCCCAGCTTCCATCTAGATATATTTTTAACGTTTTATCCCGAACAAAAAATATAATTTTCTTGACATTATCCGTCTTTGACGTATAATTTAAGGCATGGAATTTATTGAATCACCTTTGTTCACTAAGCTAGTGCATGATTACATTAGTGATCATGAGTATGCGGTCTTGCAACAACACTTAGTGCAACACCCAGAAAGTGGGGTGTTAATTCCCAAAAGTAATGGGCTTAGAAAAATTAGGATGGCAGCAAAGGGGCATGGTAAAAGTGGTGGTGCGCGCATCATTTATTATTTCAAAAAAAATCCTAAGGAAATTTGGTTTTTAACCATATATGCAAAAAATGAAATTGAAAACTTACCACTAAAAATACTTAAAGAAATCGCAAAGGAGTTAAAATTATGACAAACAAACGTGATATTGGTCTAGAGCTTTTAAGTGCCATAAAAGATATTAAAAATAACAAAGGTAAACGAAATCCCGCTATGCAAGCTCCAAATGTAAGTTCATTGCGGGGAGATTTGGCATTAACGCAATTAGAGATGGCAACAATTTTGGGTGTAAGTATGCGAACTTTGCAAGAATGGGAACAGGGGCGCCGTAAACCAAGTGGTCCGGCACAAGCGCTACTTCATATTATACAAGATCATCCCGAAATTTTTGTGAGTTAACGTCTGCTCTGCAGAATCAAAGAATAATAAATTGTAAATCCACGAGGGTTTTCCCCGTGGGCTTACGTTTGTGAGCCTAACCGTAGCGGATGCCGCCCCAGTCTGCTGCTATTTCAGGACGCTCTATTTTACTCAAAAAAACTGCTGCCCTATGTCTAATATAACATTCTTTACCTGACTCAATACCTATTCTTGCCGCCATCTTAGCCCTGTCTAAATATTTGCCTTTGGCAGTAAGTTTTCCATACAAATAAAGTGCAGAATCTTGACTAACCCTATCGCCATTTCGCAGTGCTTTTTCAGCCCCTGCTTCAATCTCATCGTCATAAAGTTCACTCTTTTCTAAAAATATATTTAAAACTTCAAAAGATAAAATTTTAACAGATACATCTCTCCCATCTTCTATACCAGCGAGTGCCACTTTTACGAATTCGCTTTTCCGCAAATTTCTGTCATATGCAAAGTTCAGATAGGTGTCAATGACATATCGATCAGACCTGCCACTGAGACAATCAAGCTCGTCAGAATATTCAGATAATGGAATTAAACCATGAGCATGTGTTGTTAAGGTCGCACCGCCACCAGCTAATGTTGGTAAACTAGGCGCATGTGTCGTAGTAACTCCACCGAGACCATCTCCACCAGCGGCTCCCCCGCAACCAGTAGCAGGTAGTGCTAAAGTTAAAGCACCTAGAGCACGTTCCCCTACGTCCCTATCTCCATCAGCAGCATCAGCATCAGCATCAGCATCAGCATCAGCATCAGATACACCAGGAGCATCATGCGTAGTTAAAGTAGCAACTCCACCAAGACCATCTCCAGCAGCAAACTGGTCAAGGTAGCCACTTTCTTTGAAATGCTTAGCCCACCCACTATAGCTCCATTCATAACCATCACCACCATCAGCAGCAGATAATGTTGAAGCTAGCAACAAAGATATAGTTAAAGTTTTTATTGTATTCATAAAGTACTCCATAAAGTTAAATATTATTTATATTGTTGGTAAGGATCCTCAGTATTGAAATGATCCCTACCAATATTTAGCAAAGCCAGCAGTGCTGGCCCCACCATCACAACAAACTAGAAAAATCAAACATTCAGATTTATCATTGTTTGCTATCTAGTAATTCCTTTAGGGATTCGCCCATCTTACGAAGTTTCACATCGCTACTTGCCATAGCTTCGGTTGCCGCCTTTGTAGCTTCAGTAATAGCTTTGTCTTTTTTAACAAGAGCTTTTAACAACTCAAAGGCTTCATACTGAACATCACTTCCTCTACTTTTCACAGCTTTGGTTGCTGCCTCTGTAGCTGGCCAAAAAGCTAGGTTTTTTTCAACAAAAATACGGAACAACTCAAGAGATCTAGATAGAACATCCCCATCTCTACTTTCCATACCTTTGTTTGCTGCCGTTACAGCTGGCCAAAAAGCTTGTCCATTTCTAACAAGGACATTGAACAACCAAAGGCCATTATATTGATCCGTCTCATCGCTACTTGCCATAGCTTCTGTAATTCCACGGGTTTTTCTCCGTGGAATTTCAGTTAGAGATCAAGGGGCTATGCCCCCAGTTTGCGTCTGATATTTGTAACTATGAGACCTAAACTATTTTTTACATTGTTTACAGTTCCATCATCAAGGAATATATATCTGGATGAATAGAGTCATCAGTGTTCCCCTCTACAAGACTATAAACAGCACCATTACAACTAGGAACCATCCGGCCAAGGCATCTTAAAAGGGAAATAGAAGCGAGCTTGGTGTCAATATCAGAGGTTGCACTAAGCCCCCGGCGTGCCATATCAATAACTTTTTCTGTATCATATTCATCTGCAGCTGCATTTACTACAATATATTGAAATAAGCCAATGACCTGAAACCTAGAAAGGCTTGAGAAGGCGGCAGCTACTGCATGATCTTCATCCACAGACAATACTTCGCCATCAGCAAATTTGGAGAAAATAGTACTAAGGGTAGCAGCAGTAGCAGTGCCACAGCCACCATCTACAGCAGCGCCACCGCCGCAGTCTACGTATGGATCTTCGCCAGCAGGTAAACCAGGAGCAAACGTAGCAGTCTCAGCTCCACTAAATAGTCTATGGTAGTCATCAGCGTCCATACCTCCACCATCAGCAGCAGATAGTGCTGAAGCCAGTAATAAAGATATAGTTAAAGTTTTTATTGTATTCATATAGTCCTCAAAAAATTATTATGTTGCATGTAACTACATTTAAAATTACATTGCAATATATTATTTTACCTTATTGGTTGAAATATTTACAATATTTAACGTTGTATAGTGTTAAGTAATTTTATAACTAATTTTTGGGATGTTTATTTATCTGTTTAGTTAAAAGATTTGTTTATGCTGCAGCCATGCTAGACTCACAACAAAAATAAAAATCTTGTAATTTTTTTAGTTTTTTAAGAGAATTATGTCAGTCATTATTTTAACTTTGTACCATAATGAAAGCTTCCTGGAAGATGATTGCCACAAGCGCATTAGGAAATGCCTTGGAATTTTACGATTTTGTTATATCTGCTGAACTTCCAATTTTCTAAAGTTAGCAAGATTACTGACACGCTATTTTGCAGAGTTATTGATACTAATAAGACTATTCTTAGTTAACCCCATCAGAAAGAAACGAATAGCAAATCTATAGTGTTAATTAAATATTAATAATATCTGTGTTACTATACTATAGTATTCTAAAATACTTAAATGATATGCGATTTTTATTCTTTATTACTATTTTATGTAATTTGTATTGTAGTGAAATAATCCAAGTTTCAAGATTTGATGATGTTCATAAACAGTCAATTAAGGTACAACAAGATGATTTTCAAAAGCGAAGGCTTCTCTCATATGAGATAACCACAAGGTGTCGCTCAGGAGGAGAATGTACCAGGGAATTGCCACCTTCATCTCTCTTGTTCCTTATCGATATAGACAACACGTTTTTAACTGGAGGTAGAGGAAGTGAAACTGCCGCTCGGCTAGTTGATACTTCAGCTATTGAGCATATAAAAAAATGGAGAGACGCAGGATTTAATGTTGTTTTTTTAACCTCAAGAAGAGCAGATGAACGAGAAAATACTATCAAAGATCTGAAAGCAGTTGGGGTCAGAGATGAATGGAATATTCCCATTCTTATAACAAATGGTCAGCCAAAAGGTGTATGGCTAAATGATCCAACAAATGCTGCCATTTTGCATGGAATCACAACTATTGTGCACATTGATGACCATGATTCACAACTAGATTCAGTTGGGAATAATGTTTGTGTGGGTGCAAGAGAATGTCGTCTATTTCATTTTGGTACAGATGTTTTTTCTATGGCTGCTGGTGCTCGGGTTCATTCACAAGGAGTTACTAATTTTCCAGAAAGAATCCACCAATTTATTCAAGAACAAACTGAAAGTGGAGGTACGCAATCAACCTTTATTTTAAAAGAAGGTGAAACACCCAAATTTGTTTTAAAGCAGGTTGCAGACAGTGGCGCACGTGTTGATCAATTCAAAGAAGAAGTTTTAGCTGATGCGATTTACCAAGCAATTGGTGAAGCTGACTCAGAGTTTGGTATTCATGTGCCTAAATTTCAAATCAGACGTGATGAGGGCAAACTAAGCCGCATTAGTGAATTTTTACCGGGTGCAGAACTTGGTGTGCAAATGCAAGCAGATGTTGCCAAAGGCTTTGTTGTAGATGCCTTTATGGCAAATTGGGATTTGGTTAAAGATGGTAAAAACCTATGGCTGAGTAATGGTACCATTTACCGTATGGATAATGGCGGATCGTTACGTTATCGGGCACTGGGTACTCTTAAGGCTTCAAAAGATTATGATTTTAGTTCCGCGGTTAGTGACCTATATACCTTAAGAGGAGAAAAATCTCCGCTTAATCCAAGTCTTGCTGCTAGCGCTGATGGTGTAAGGTTTTATGGTTCATTAACTCCACTTCAAATTTTAGGACAAATCGTAAGGCTTGTCGCATTAAAAGACCTTATTTTAAAAACTGCTGATGAGTGTAATGCATGGCTAGATATTAAAGATTACCAAACCCTTAGGTCAAATCTTGTAACCCGTTTGAATTCTTTAAAATCCTACTACTACGATCAAGTACAACCGGTAAAACGTTATGAACAAACACATCCATTTGCGGTGGTTATTCCAGGAAAATCCTCTGCGAGTATTTTAATGGTTGCAGATCAGGATGGCCGTAAAAAGGTATTGCTCGGCAAACGTGTTAGACATGATTGGTGGGGTAACTTTGGTGGTAAGGCTGATGACGGGGATAAAACCTTATTAAATGCTGCTGTGCGTGAAGTTAGGGAAGAATCCATGGGAATATACCATGTTATGGCGGATGATCTGGTCAAGGCACCATCTCATGATTTGATTAGAGGTGGAAGTAATCCAGATGCCCTGCACCGTATGTATTTAATGAATGTTGAGCACAAAGATCCAACCCTATTTATGACTGAACTTGGTAAACAAACAGATGGGCATAAAAAAGAATACACAGATTTTGCTTGGGTGGATGTAAGTACTTTGTCAGAGCTTGTACATAGTCACTTAGACACACCTAATGATCTTAGCAATGAAAAACAATATGTTTTAACAGTTGATGGCAAAGAGGTTTTCATTCACCATCCATTAATGGATATGCTACGCCAAGCACCAGTTGTTGAATGGTTAGAATCTTTATCAAAGAATAAAAAAATAACAGCTACCAATACCCAAGGTAGTATTGGATATGATGTCTCTGCTGCTGCAGTGCCCCCCAAGGTTAAAAAGCTTCGTAAGCTCTCCTCAAGTGATAGAATTCATTATGAGACAAAAGAAGAAGAGGTGCCTGATAGGGAATATCCACGCCCACCATTTTTTGATCCAAGGGCAGAAGAATTAGGAAGAATTTATTCCCTAACGGCCAGGCATGTAGATTTAATGACAGGAATTAAAAATCATCGTCGTGTACATAGTGTATCTTCTATAGAATCTATACGCATACATGTTGTATCTTCTGGGACAGCTTCAAGTGGAGAACACTCAACGTTACTTCCAGAACAAACTGCAACAGATGCTCACCTTAGGTGGAGTTTAGAACAAAAAAGAGTGCATTATGTTGCAGGCAATGACCAACTAAATATTTTTAATTTCTTAAAAGATGTAAGCTCCTTATCAAGTAGCTATTGTGAAGAACTCAACCCTGCATCAACACCAGCAGATGTGGCGCCTTCTTCAGCGCCAGTTGAAGTGGGAACAGACTTCAAGCGTATACTTTTAAGTGCGGTGGCTGAAGAACGAAAAATGAAGGATTGGTTTGTTTTTTATCATGCGCTACAGGGGAAAATGGCATTTATCTACGATATCGCCACTGAATTTAGAAACTTGTTAAGAGTAATGGAGTCTGGCAATGATGCTAGCACAAGTATGCATTCCCTGCGGGCTTTAGATAGCTTTTTTAAGGACCTTGCTAACGTTGATGCGTTTATAGAAGATCAAATGCGAGGGCAGAGAATCCATAATTTTACCAAAATAGACAATTACGAAAGTACTTTTCAAGAAATGGGGCTTTCTGCTAATACCTACCTTTTTGGTAGTCCAAGCATTGATAGTTCATCAACTTTTGATCTATTACATAAAAATGCATCTATGTCCCCTCCTAATTATCAAAAATTTTTAAGCCATCTGCTCTCTCAATTTGGCATTGCTGATACTGCAAAATATTTTGATTTGTATAAGCGTTATTTTGGAGAAACAGATGAAAATCAATTGTTACAAATTTTTATAAGTCCTGAAGTTGTTAATGATATGGTTTATTTAGCTGGCGGCAGAGGGCGCGGCTTTTATGCAACTCCAGAAGAGCAAAAAGAAAAACTCGCAACTAAAGATTTTTTAATACAAATGCGAACACATACAGCAGATGCCAATGCTAAATTGACTTCTGCATCTAGTGGAGATACTTTACAAAATTTACAAGCACGTATTTTCTTAAAACCAGGAATCATGGCAGAGCCTAGTAAAGTGCAAATTAAACGCCATTTTAAAGTGAATCCAAAAGAAGAGTATTTGAGGGAACTAAAGGCCATGGTTCGAGCAGATATTGCGCAGTGGCTACAAGCACAATATGCACTAGCTCCGGATACTTTAGAGAACCCTTCCCCAAGAGGTGCTTCAGGTGATAATTCACCGTCTCGACCACCCTTACAGAAAGTCTATAGTATTATGCAACAGGCAGAGGGTATCGTTTATGAAACAAAAACTGCAGAATCTTTGTATGCCCAATTTTTAACAGCTGATAACCCAGATGGCGTTAGGCAGATACTTGCACAAAATCCAAATTTTGATTTATTTAAACCTATTCAAAGTACTGATTATCGTACTAAAGGTAAAGAACAAGTTGTTTATCCTGCCAGTATTATTATTAAAAAATCAAAAATTTTTGAAATGCTTTTAAATGAACATTTACCAGCAATAATTGCTTGGATGCAGCAAATACTAACTTCTTATAAAGAAGACTCTAAAACAGGATTGATTGAATTATTACTGCCACTAGTTGCAGCCCTTGCAAAAAAAGGCCACGCTTACCCTGAAGCTACAGAGGCGGCAACCGCAGCTATGCAGGACAGAAGTTATGTGGTTCAATTTGAAGCTCTTAATTTACTTAAAGAGCTTGTAAAAAAAGGCCACGCTTACCCTGAAGCTACAGCAGTGGCAAGAAAAGATATAGCAAACCTAGGTTGGGAAGTGCAAAGAAATGTCCTTGAGATGTCCAAAGATCTTGTAGAAAAAGGCCAAGCTTTTGATGTAGCAACAACCGCGGCAACCACAGGTATGGGGATTATGGATGATTCGGTTAAATCTGTAACCATTATGCTACTTATCGCCCTTGTAGAAAAAGGCCAAGGTGTCGATACGGCTATAGCAGCCGTAAACATGCATGATGGCGATAATTTAGTTAAATTGGCGGCCTATAATCTATTTAAAGCGCTATTTGAAAAAGGCCAAGGGTTTGATGCAGTTACAGTTACAGCCATGGCCGCAGCATACGCAGGCATGCAAAGCAGAGATGATTTGGTTCAAGTTTCAGCCCTTAATTTATTTAAAGCTCTTGTAGAAAATCGTAAAGCTGATACGGATATAGCTACAGCTACAGCAGCCGCCGGTATGCAAAGCGAATATGAGTCGGTTCGATTGGCGGCCTTTGAATTATTTAGAGCCTTATTTGAAAAAGGCCAAGGTTTTAAGGCGGCTACAACTGTGGCAAAAATCGGCATACAGAGCAGAGATTATTGGGTTAGATCTGGAGCTGTTAATTTATTTAGAGCCCTACTTGAAAAAGGCCAGGCTTATCCTGAAGCTACAGCGGCTGTAGAGAGATTTAAGGGTAGCGACCAGCCGCCGCAAATCTCTGAACTACGTGAGGCACTCAGGACTAGGGTGCACGCTTGAACTCTAATGGTAAAGTGACTTCCTGAAAGTTAAGGTTTGACAGTTTTGAATAAGAAGTTTGAGCTTAGCTTTCGCTGTATGCGGGAAAAATCGCATGTACCGTTCCTCGATGGCTGTCCTGGGAGCAATCATGAAGTCCTTAAAAGTTGTTATATTGTGTATATAGATACTAAACAATCTTCTTAATGTTTTATTTTAACTAGTGGTTGAAATATTGATAATATTTGTTTTTTTAAAGCAGTAATGCTAACAGACTCACAACAAAAATAAAAATCTTGTAATTTTTTTAGTTTTTTAAGAGAATTATGTCAGCCATTCTTTTAACTTTGTACCATAATGAAAGCTTCCTGGAAGATGATTGCCACAAGCGCATTAGGAAATGCCTTGGAATTTTACGATTTTGTTATATGTGGAGTTTTTATTACTAAAATTTCGGAAGTGTTTTTTCCAAATACTTCACCGACAATTGCGTTATTCGCTAGTATTTTTGCATTTTCCGCAGCATTTTTTACAAGGCCTTTGGGGGCTTATGTTTTTGGCATTATTGGCGATACGTTTGGCAGAAAGGTGGCGCTTACCTATTCGGTGATGTTGATGGGCTTTCCAACATTAATAATTTCTCTATTGCCTGGATATGAAACACTTGGAATTGTAGCGCCTATAATTTTGGTGTTGTGTCGTGCAGTACAAGGACTTTCTACTGGTGGTGAGTACAATGGCGCAGCAATTTTTGCGATAGAGCACGGCCAGGCTAAACAGGTTGGTTTAATAAGCGGAATTATTGCGGGATCCTGTATGGTGGGTGCCATGTTTGCAAGTCTTGCAGGGTATTTGGTGTTGCAGCCAGAAATGCCTCACTGGGCATGGCGAATACCATTTTTTATTGGTGCTTTGGTTAGCTTTATGGGGTTTGTATTACGTAAAAATGCAAAAGAAACAGATGCTTTTTTGCATATCTCAAAGAAAAAACAACAGCAAAAGCAACCTATGAAGAATATTTTTAAAAATCACCGCTCGGCATTTTTAATGAATATATTGGTGGGCATTTTAAAGGCTCATTAACGTATACGGTGTTTGGATTTATGAATGTCTATATTACCAAATTCCTAGGTTATGATATGGCAACTGCGATATTATTAAATACCTTTGGTTTGTTAGGGTATACTAGCGGCTGTACTTTTTTTGGATGGTTAAGTGACAAGATAACAATGCGCAAGTCTGTGTACTTATCATGTTTTTTGTGTTGTACAATTTCTTACCTAGGTTTTTATTTATTGCAAACCAAGACTTTATATTTAGTAGGGTTTGGCCAATATATGGTTGGTCTGTATGTTGGTAGTTTCGTTGGCTTAAGTCATGCTTTTATGCAGGTTTTATTCCCTGCTGATACTCGCTACACAGGCATAGCAGTGAGCTTTTCTATAGGTATTGCAATCTCTGGAGGGCTTATGCCATCTGTCTATACTTTTATGACTGGCTATACCGGTAACCTGTATATGGCAGCGATTATAATCTCTTGCTTTGCTATTATCTTCACATCTGTTTCTAGGGTCTATCGCAGAAATGCAAAGCTTTATAGTCCAGCACCTCACTATGGAGCTGACAATGAAAATGAGTCATTAGAAGAACTCAGATCAGCATAAAGAATTTTTAAAAAAGCCGCTGAGCAAAACTCATACGGCTATTTCAATTTTAGGCAACGTGACGTATTGTTCCATGGACAGAAAAGTGATCTGAACCGCAAATGTCAAAGTTTGCTAAAATACGAAGTGGATTATTTGTATCCGGTGACAAAATAGGATACATATCCCATAGGTCATGGTTGCGTACCGTTGTATCGCCAACTGCAATTGCTGTACCGGATTTGTACATAATATGGTCAATGCTGGCCCAATTATTATTTCCATTGTAACTATTCGTAAAAGGATGAGTAGGTTCTAACGGATTTTTAGAGTTAACCATTCCAGCAGAATCAAGAATTTCCCTAATAGAACCGCTGCTGGTGGTGTTATTTAGATCACCTATAACAACTTGAGTTTCACCTGCTCGTGTGTGGCTATTTAGGTAATATAGTGCTCCTTTAATTTCCTTTTTTCGGTTACCACCATGATCGCTATCTAAGTGCACGTTCATTACGTGAAATACATGTGCAGAAGCTATTTTGTGGGAAAGTTTAGTATATGCAGCACGATTCCCAGCGCCTTGTCCAATTGGATTAGTTGAGACACTCTCCCAAGCTAAAATATTCCATACATCTGTCAAAACAAATGTGGCATTTCCATTTGGAACTGGGTGATGTGGATCAGGCTGATATAGCTTCCAATAGTTAGGATCATGGTATGCTACATAGCTTTGGAATTTACCGAATCCAACTATAGAAGTAAATGTTTCTGAAATCCCTTCATACATTTCAGGGGTTATTTCTTGGAAACAAAATACAGTGGTTCCTGCAGCCTTCAAAGCCCCAATTTCTGTGCTAATTTTGCTTAGACGATAATTTGTGTTTGCTATTACCTGAGCACAGTTATCAGGGTAATAAATAGGATTAGCAAAGCAAGGTGCCAGTACATTGAAAGTTGAGAGTTTGAGGTCAGCCATGGATTCAACACGCAATGGGGTGATTGGCACTAACATTGCAGAGATATCAATAGCCGATTTCATGGCTGAAGTATCAGTTTTTTCTTCTGTAGGATCTTTTGGGGTACATGCAGCTGCTGAAACTTGCGAAACTGAAGATAGATACAAAAATGATAAAGTTAAAATTTTAAACATAATTACCTACAAATTACATATTTGAGAAACCCTTATGTATATTTTATTTGCCAAAGGTAAATAAAATATTAATTGCAGGGTGGTAAATTATAGAGTTGGTCTGGTATTTTTCCACAATTTGCAAATAGACTAGGAATACCTGGCAATAAAAATATGTAAATTATAGGTGTGGAGAAATAATTATGTGAATTAACCATATATTAAGTCATGATCATATATCATAAAGATGTGAAAAACATTTTTAGGACATTAAAGTGGCTTTGGGCAGTTATTTTATAAAATTAACCGTGGCGATTTGTTTTTATGTTCATGTAA
>CAMASM010000010.1 GCA_945860985.1 Candidatus Finniella inopinata | reverse complement strand
GTAATAATAATTTATGTAGATATTTTTTTATTTGGTAATCATGAAATATTTATTAGCATTGTTGCTGGCATTCTATCCGTTGACAAACGCCGCTGCCTTAGCAGTAGATGAAAATTTACCCATCATAGATACATTCATGGGAGCGCGACGTACAAATGTTGGTACCCACGATAGTTTATACCCGGGGTTAAATTTAGGATTAGTCGTAAATTGCCATCCGTATGACCCAACCACTGTAGCCGGTAGCGACGTCCCAGCCTGCGCAGCACACCCCCTAATCGTAAATTATACTCAAGAACAAAGTCGCAAATTTTTACCCGAGACAATTCAAAAAATTTTTGCCTCGCTAGATGAAAGCACAAAAATATACCTAAACGTCCAAGATAACCCTTGGAATGGCACTCAAGTAGAAATACGTGCACATGCTTATTCAGATTTTTTCCCTAAGATGGGAGCAAACTATCAAGGAGTTAATGTGTCAGTTTATCGTGATGATGGCACAATAATGAACCAAAGCGTTGGATCTGTACATTTGCACGATGGCATTGCCTCCCCCAACAATTTTGGTATTAACAAGCTAAATAGTAAAATAAACGAAGCTTTTTTCAGTGTGGTCACTTATGGTGGCAAATCAGTAGTTACTAGGCATATTCTATTGACTGTAAAAACACGTGAACAATTTCAAAACGTATTTTGCTCAAAAGCTGAAGACAGTCGCTCGCCAAGTTTTTTTGGACCACTACTTAGTAATCAATATGCAAAATTTTTAGAATCATTTGGCGTAATGTAAATTAAGCTTGAGTTTTCTATTCAATTTTGGCTTAGTGAATCAAATAATACTAGTTGATGTTATTGCGATGAAGGAAATTGAAAACTTAAGCTTTGAAGAAGCTTTGGGCGAATTAGAAGCACTTGTGCGACGCTTAGAGGAAGGCAAATGCCCACTTGATGAAGCAGTAAAAACCTTTGAAAAGGGCATTTCTTTAAAAAATTACTGCGACAACAAACTTAAAACAGCACGCCTGAAGGTTGAGCAAATCCTAGAAAATACCGACGGTACAATAACCACAAAGCCATTTTTAACCGAAGAATAGTTGATTTAGGCAAAAAAATTGCTGAAAAGATTACACCAAGTTTTAACAAGCTGTTATTTTGCCGAGCATCATCGTTGGGTACATTGGTTACCAGTTGGCTTGATTTTCGGCATTGCAAGCTATTTTAATCTGGCGCAAGAACCTAGCACTCCAATTTATTTGCTATTGATAGCAATTGCCGCCGCCTCAATTATTTGGACACGAAAAAATTCCCACTTTGTCTTTTTTGCTTACTTAAGCATTGGATTTTGCATTGGCTTTGCCCTAATTGGCGCAAAGGTTAACAATAACTCAACACTAATGTTTAATGCCCCACAAAAAACAGTGAAAATTTCTGGGATGATCGAATCTATTGAAAACCATCCTTACAAAAAAGATGAAACCCTACGCATAATTCTTAACCAAGTTAAAATAGGTAAGAATATTTACAATGCAAAAATACGCCTTAACACCCCAGAACAACAAGCACAAACCTGGGACATTGGCGACAAACTTCAAATTGAAGCAAGCATTTACCCAATCCCCATGCCAAACAGTTTACACGGCTATTTTGCCCGCAGAGCTGCGTTTCTTCAAGAAATTGGTGGAACAGCAAGATTACAAAAAATTATCAACCACAAAAATACACCTAACCATCATCCTCTTACAAAATACCGGCACCGCCTTACTCAAAAACTGTTATCTAACTTGCAAGAACCTTATGGAGCAATTGCTGCGGCCTTGGTAACCGGAGACAGAAGCTATATTCCAACAGAGCTGCGCCAATCGTTTGCCGATGCTGGACTTGCCCATGTACTTGCAATTTCTGGTTTGCACCTCAGCTTAATTGCCGGATTAATATTTTTATTACTAAGGCGCCTAATGTGCTTATGTCCGCCTATTGCTAATAGATTCCCTATAAAAAAATTAGCAGCACTATTGGCCGCTATTGCCAGTGGGTTTTATATGGCCATTGCCGATTTCGGCATTCCCGTACAGCGCTCCTTTGTTATGATTTGTCTTGCAATGTTTGCTATTTGTTTAGACCGCACTGCATTTTCTATGCGCAGCTTAGCTATAGCTGCCACAGTAGTATTAGTTATCGCTCCACAAAGCTTGCTATCAGCAAGTTTTCAACTTTCATTTGCAGCTGTACTTGGTTTGCTAGCATTCTATGAATCAGCATGGCCAAACTTACAAGAAAAACTCATAAAAAACTCCAGTAATCTCCTGGGATTTAAAAAAATAGCCTGGGGGATTATTGGCATATTAATAACGACAATAATTGCATCATTAGCAACTACCCCTTATAGCGTAGCCTTTTTTCAAAGATTCACCGCTCAAGCAATTTTAGGAAACTTAATAGCCATACCTTTGGTTAGCTTTTTAATTATGCCTTTAGGATTATTCAATGTATTTTTCCTTTTATTTGGCGGTTCAAGCACCCTATTTTGGTTATGGGAAAAAAGTTTAGCAATGTTGTGTACAACAGCTGAATTGGTCGCAAAACTCCCAGGTGCAGCCATTCAAGTAAAAGCAGTTCCCGAGTACGCATTAGTCATATTTAGCTTTGGCATGTTGTGGTTATGTTTGTGGAAAAAATCTTGGCGTTG
This sequence comes from Candidatus Finniella inopinata, assembly GCA_945860985.1. Classification (GTDB taxonomy): domain Bacteria; phylum Pseudomonadota; class Alphaproteobacteria; order Paracaedibacterales; family CAITNM01; genus CAITNM01. The sequence goes on along the minus strand of CAMASM010000010.1, from coordinate 24,969 downwards.
GTTTGGTCTAGCACCAATATTCCTTGGAATCTTCTTATGGCGAGCTTATGAATTACCAATAGCTTATGTTAGCAGCCAATGCGACATTATGGCTTATAAAGAACAAAACGCTGCATACATTTCAGATACAGAACGTAACAACTTTACTAGCGATATTTGGGCCCAAGAGTGGGGAGTTGCTCAACAAAAATCTTGGAAAAATAGCTATGTTCATTTTACAACCCCAAGTTTGCTGTTAATTACGTCCCCCAAAGAGGGTATTGAATATTTAAAACAAACCAAAAACTTACCAAAATCAATCATCACTTTTGGCTATGCCAATACTTTAAAAAAATATGGAATTATGGCCAATCAAATTATTGATCGGAATATTATTCAATATACAGGCGGCCTTGCCGTTTTTAAAAAAGCCCCACATTTTTGTTTTCTTAAAGATTACTTTGGAAAACGTCCATGGTGCTGTGACTTTTAGCACTTTCACTTTTGGCTATTACAATCATAAAGTATTTGATTTTTTAGCAAAAATTCTTTACAAGTATCAATAGCAGCGTGGCAAGGACTGAGTATTTTGTCCGGGCATGCCTTGAGTTTGCGAATTTAATTTTTAAAAAAGAGAGATAAAATGCCCAAGTTAAAAACAAAAAGTAGCGTAAAAAAACGCTTTCGCCTTACCGGAACAGGTAAAGTGAAGATGACTCCAGCAGGTAAACGCCATGGTATGCGTAAACGTTCAAATAAATTTTTGCGTAACGCACGTGGCATGAAAATATGCGCATCAGCGGAAACCAAGCGCATTCGTACATATTATCTACACGTATAAGGAGTCATCATGGCGCGAGTAAAAAGAGGGGTCACAACCCACGCACGTCATAAAAAAGTTCTAAAGATGGCTAAGGGCTACCGTGGCCGTTCTAGCACATGTTTTCGTTCAGCAATTCAAAGAGTTGAAAAAGCATTACAATATGCTTACCGCGATCGCCGCATGAAAAAGCGTAACTTCCGCGCACTTTGGATTCAACGTATAAATGCGGCCGTAAGAGAATTAGGCCTAACCTATTCTGTGTTTATGAACGCTTTGCATAAAAGCAACATTGAAGTTGATCGCAAAGTACTTGCTGATTTAGCAATGAACCAACCAGAAAGCTTTAAAGCATTAGTTGAACAAGTTCAAAAAGCCGCTTAAATACTTTTTTCATAAATTTTTCATAAAGGCCCGTTATTTTTGACGGGCCTTAACTGTTTGTTAATTCCTTTTTGCTTAACTAATCATAGGTTAGAAATTCTTCAATTAGGGTTTAAGTATGAAAAAGAAATTATTATTTTCCTTGTTATTAGGATCAGCATTCTCTTGGATGAACGGAATGTATGCTGCAACAGATGTAAAAGTAGATGCTGCTGGAGCAAAAGAAAAGCCAGCTGAAGCAGGTAAAGAAGCTGCACCAAAGGTGGCAGCAAAAGTATATAAAGCAACTGATCTTGATGGAACTGTAAAGAATGTTACATTCTTTAAGGATGAAGGATACACAGGCGCAACAAAACCTTTAAAATTCCAAGACGGTGGTACATATGACCCAACAGGCAAAAAAAACTTTCCTTATATGGCAGGAGAAGAAATGCCAAAAGGACATGCAGTAGTTTATGTTCTTAGAAAAGAAGGTAGCGACAATGAACTAAAATTTGTATCAGCAGATGGCAGCCCAAAGGCAGCTGGGTATACAAATGTACCTGCCGAGTGGTGGATGTATTTTGATGGAGAGCGTTTGTATGCTTATGAGGAAAAACCTGATGCCAACGCAACACTCATCCTTGGAAAAAAGGCATCTATCTATGAATATCAAGTGCCAGACAAAGAGAAGGAAGCATTAAAAGCAGAAGTAGAAGCTGCCAAAAAAAGTGGCGGTGGCACTGCAGCTCCTGTAGTGAACAGCGCAGGAAACGCAGAGGCTGCTGAATTATTAAAAGGAATTAAGGCTTCAGAAGCAAGCATGGCCGAATCAATTGAAAAGCTCAAACAATTAAGCCTGACCTTAGGTGCTAACGCCAATAACGGATCTGCGCTTAGCCAAGTGTTTACCGTTAATGGTGTACAATTCGTTATAACCAGTACTGATCCTGAGGCTCTAAAAAATCCTGATCTTTTTGCTACTCTTGTAGCAAATGCTAAAGAATTATTTAGTACACGCCCATCGGTATTTACAGCTTTAACAAAAATGCTGATCCCACCACAAGTTACTGGTGAAATAGCCGGACTATCTAAAGTCTCTTTAGCTGATATATTAAAGAAAGATGGTGCAGATGTTACAATCTCCGCTGATTTGTCTTTTGGAACCGGCGTTACTCATGAAGCAGCTATAGCATTTCTTAAAGCTCTAATGGGAGAATACGGCACAGATAAACAAGCAGTTCCAGCTGCTTCTACTGTTCCACTAGCACCTGCATTAGTTGCCCCAGTAGCAAGCAGCAGTACAGTAATTCCATCTGGGCTAAGTCCAACTGCACAAGCATTACTAGAAAGCAGATCTAAACTGAGAAAAGTGGGCACTGGCACAGCAGCAGCTGAAATAACTAGAGAACAAGAAAAAGTGACCGCAAGAGAGAAAGTGGCCACAAGAGAGGCTGAATTAACCGCGAAAGCTGAATTGGCTGCAGCAGAGGCTGAAAAAGCAGAATTAGAAGCAAAACTAAAGGCAACAGAAGCAGTTGCCGCTAGCGCCCTTGAAGCAGCTCAAAAAAACCAAGCTGAAGAATATGCAAATGCTGCTAAATTAAAAGAGACGCTTACTCAGGCAAACGCTATTATAGCGGCAAAAGAGGCTGAAACTGCACAAGTAGTTGCTAATGCAAATGCGATTATACAGCAAAAAGACGCTCAAAATGCACAGGTAGTTGCTAATGCGAACGCGATTATACAACAAACTGAAGCAGAAAAAAATAAAGCTGAGCAGGAAAAAGCGCAATTACTAGAAACACATGCAGACGTTAAAGATCAGCTGGCAAAGAAAGAAGCTGAACTTAGTGGTGCCCATGGCGCACTAACTGACATAGCAAAAGCAAATGCTAACCCTGCACCAACAACTCCTATAGCCGTACAAGAAAAGGTACATGAAGATGCTGCTAAAGAAGTTGCTAAAGTAGAGGTAACTCCTACAGTTACTCCTGCTCCAGTAGCGGCAGCGACTAATGAAGCTCCTAAAGATGCAACTCCTCCTGCGCCAGTAGTTGTGCAAGAACAATCACATGTGGCTCCTGCTAAAGAAGTAGTGACAACCCCTACTCCGGTAGCTGCACATGAAGCTCCTAAAGATGCAACTCCTGCGCCAGTAGTGGCAGCAAATAAGGAAGCTTCTAAAGATGCAACTCCTGCGCCAGATGCTGCTAAAAAAGTAGAGGCAACTCCTCCAGTTACTCCTGCAGCTGTACATGAAAATGTACATGCTCCTGCCGCTAAGGTAGAAGCTACTGCTAAAGAAGTAACTCCTACGACTCCTGCGCCTGCTCCAGATGCTAACAAGAAGCCAACAAAAGCTGAAAAGAAAGCTGCAGCAGCCGCTAAAGTAGTTCCTGCAACTACTCCAGCTCCAGATGCTGTTAAAGCAAAGTAAACTAAACTTTAATCAAACCTAACCAATGACACGCCCTAAATTCGGGGCGTGTTTTTTCCACCTTAAACAAAAGTTTGGTGCCGCGCTGTAATTTCCCCATTGCTATTTTTTATGAGCAATTGCCCAAGCGAATCAACCCCAATAACATCGCCGGTAAGTGGCTCTCGTAAATGCCAAGCATTCACCCAATCTTTAGCAAAATCCCACCACTGTTGTTGAACAATGCTAAAATTTTGCAACGCTAAAAATTGCTCATCTATATTTTGCATAATTTCCATAGCCAAACATTCCCTATTAATAGTTGGCAAATGCGCCGCCGGCATATTTATATGGGGACCATTTTCTGGGTGGTTATGCACATTAATACCAATGCCTATATAAATATGTTCCGCCATTTCAATTAGCACCCCACCACATTTTTTACCATTAACCAACAAGTCATTCGGCCACTTAAGCCCCACCTTCAGTTCAATAGCCCCATCTGTGGGACCACCAGTTTTCTCCAAATGCGCCTTTAAAATATTTGCTAATAATACCCCGGTTGCTACAGAAAGTTGCCCAGGAACAACATTTTTTTTTACAACACAGCCAGTTAGGTATAAATTCCCTAGCTCACTCTCCCATTTTCGGCCCCGTTGACCCCGCCCATGCGTTTGTATTGCACACTGTACCCAAAAAGACACAACCTCAAGATGCAGCTCTGACAAGGCTTTTGCTTGATCTTGCGTTGAATTAATTTTGTAAACGTAAAATATGCGCATCTTTTCCCTTGCCAGCAATTGTGATGATTAATACAATGTGTCTGTAAGTTTTATTATTATTATTCAATCTAAGGAGAATACCATGTTAAAGCAAGTTCTTGCTACTACCCTATTAGTTACCGCTTTGGCTGCTATGGAAGCACCAAAAGATACTGCAGCTGCACCAAAAAAAGATGATGCTGCAACAGCTACACCAGCAGCACACGGAGCTGGAGATCACAAAGCTAAAAAAGAACACGAAGATAAAGCTAAAGAACACAAAGCTAAAGAACACAAAGCTAAAAAAGAACACGAAGATAAAGCTAAAGAACATAAAGCTAAAGATCCAGTAGCTCCAGTAGCTCCAGTAGCTCCAGTAGCTCCAGTAGAAGTGAAATAGTTTTTTAACTAATTCCTTTATTATTAAAGTCCTGCCAAGTGCAGGGCTTTTTTATTAGGCCTAATTACAAACAGATAACTCTGTGTAGTTGCGGTGAGTGTGGCGACAAGGTAATCCATTTCATAAGTAATACCAATTATCATAAATAAGTACCAAACTAAATAGGTCCCCGATCTCAGCGTTTCACGCCTCGTCAGGGATGACGTGCTCCGTGGTTACATTCACCCGGTCAAGCCAGGTGCAAGCTCTGGCAAGGCGCGGCACGTGCCGCAGACCGGGAATCCAGCACCACAGCGTCTTTGCGAGCAACGCAGTAGCAAAGCAATCCAGTGATTCACATCAATATTGAATTTATAGGACTGGATCGCGACGCTATGCTCGCGATGACGAGATCTGGTCATTACGTCCAAGCTCTGCCCCGTTGAAAAACGGGGTCCAACCCCTTGAGTGGTAGATTACTCGCAATGACGGTATAGAAGGTGTGTTCCACAAATTGTAGTAATTTCTTAATAATCAAATCCGCAAATTATTTTTTAATTTCTTTTTTAGCTTTTATTACTTCAAACATAAAATATTTATTTATTTTAACCTTTTATTAATCATTACACCTCATAATAACAATTAATACTTGTGGTCTATTTGTAATTCAAATATTAATATTTAATCACAGGTATTTATGTGTAATTTTAAAAAAGGAATATTGATTATGAAAAATTTATCAAATATTAAAACTACCTTAGCAGTTTCAATGCTACTTAGCGCAAGTTTGTTTTCTACGGAAACTTTAGAAAAATCAATGGCTGAGGCAGCAGAAAATCAGAGGCGCGTAGGACAGAATTCAAGAGAATTATCGGCTGAGGGTCTTGATGTAAGAGCAGTAACAATGGGGGATCGTCTCATAGGTGGCGATGCAGGTGTATATCATGGTGATGATGCAGGAATCATTGTCCAAGGAGGTTTAGTCACTGCAGAAGCAAGATATAACCAAGTACTTAATCAAGATACTAATATGTTTAAGCTATACACAAAAGCTCAAGCACGTAGAGAAGTTCTCGAAAGTGCACAGTCCGATGTCCGTGCTTTAAGAGAAGTTCTTTCTAGATGTAATAATGAAGACGTTTCAGACAAAAGACTAGGAGCAGATAGTAGCTTATTGGTTAAACTTACTTTGCAATCTTCTCGTCATTCAGATGTTCGTAATATACAAAAAGTTTTTAATGAACTAGATTATAAAGTTGCCGAACTAAAAAGTCGCTTAAGCTCTCAAGAAGAAGATGTTGCTACACTTAAGCTGCAATCACTACAGGCTAATGCTGCATTAGATCAACATAGAAAGAGAACAGCTCAATTTATTGGTGACTCATACGAAGGCAACAACTCTGCAGTAGAAGATTTTGCTGGAATCTCAGAAAGAGCCAAAAAACCATCAAAGTGCGCTGGCATGACTGTAACTTACAAAGACAGAAAAAAAACTCCTGATTACAACTCTGCTAATCTCCTAGCAGCAGCTAAAGAAGGAATAGCTGATGATCGCTACGAAACAACTAATCACCCAACATTAAAAAAGTATGCAGAAGAATTACAAGGGATGGAAGGTAAGCTTGCACAAATTAATGCAGAACTCGAAAAGCGAAAATCACAAGTTAGAGAGACTGAGGCAGGAATTAAAACTCTCAAAGTTAAGAGAATTAATGAAGAAAAAGAAGCGTTATATCTAACTATCAATCAATCTCATGATGACCTCGCGAGGCAAGCAAATACTTTGCGTAGGCAGTATGTTGAATTAATTCAATGCAGAAGACATGATCTTAGTGCAGAAAAAAAAGCTGTAGTTCGCGATGGTTTAAAAGCAGCTATGACTTGTTTTACTGCATTGATAAAACATAAAGGAACTGAATATATTCTGGTTAATGCTGCAGGGGAACACGTAACAGAATCTAACCAAAACTATGAAACAGCAAATGCTACTTATAATCTAGCAATACTAGAAAACACAAGTTATTCTTTCCAAACTGCAAGAATTGCTTGGGATGTTGAGCAAGTACGAGAGCAAGCTAAAAAATGCCCAGTTGATGCGATAAATACATTAACACGTCGCATTGATGTTTTGAAGGCACAATTAGTACAACACGTAGCAAATAGAGACATACATAGCTATGAAAAAGTAGAGCAAAGAACTCCAGCTGCAGAAGCTGCAAGTGATGATCTAGGTTTTAGTGCAAAACCAAAAGCTCCTCAAGGTTTGGTTGCAAGATTTGCCGCTCTTCTCGGTAATAAATAACAAATCTTGGAATTGTTTAAACTTAACTGCTTAAACAATTCCTACTTTTGAAGACCATAAATGTTCCAGGGCAAAACGCCCCGGGCATTTTTTATTCCACGTCACTCTTAGCTATTCTCTGCCCCCTTAGTCATTTCCCTGAAAAAGGAAATCCACAATTTCTTGCATTTTAAACCTATTATCGATAGGATTACACATTGTAAAGCCACTATTGGCTGATGGATTATGGCAAAACGCGAAGAAAAATTAATCGCCCAGCACAAACGGGCGCGTTATGACTACGAGATTTTAGAAACTTTCGAAGCAGGAATTGTGCTGCTTGGAAGTGAAGTAAAGTCTTTGCGTACTGGCAAAGCTAGCATCAATGAAGCGTATGCTGGTGAAATGGCAGATGATCCTACCGCCATCTATCTATTTAATGCAAACATTACAGAATACAGTTACGCCAATCAATTTGGCCACGAAGCTAAAAGACCACGCAAACTGCTTTTAAAAACCAGAGAAGTTAAAAAACTCTTGGGTAATATACGCAAAAAAGGCTATACGATTGTACCATTGCGTATCTATTTTAATGAATTTGGCAAAGTTAAAGTACAAATTGGCATGGCACGCGGAAAAAATACGGTAGACAAACGTGAAACGATTAAGGAACGAGATTGGAATCGCGATAAATCTAGAATTTTACGGGACCAAAACAGATGAATCAAAATAGTTTTACTGACATTCCTCCACCTTCCATACCATCATTGCGAAGCCCTGCAAGGGCTGCGGCAATCCAGTTAAACCGTAGCATACCAAAGCCCGTCTCTGCGAGGACCCCAGCGAAGGGTGGACCCCGTTTTTCAACGGGGCAGAGCTTGAACGTAAGGCCAGATCTCGTCATCGTGAGCATAGCGTCGCGATCCAGTCCTATAAATTCAATATTGATGCAAATCACTGGATTGTTACGCTCCTGCGGAGCTCACAAAGACGCCTTACAAAACTCAAGCTTTCCGCCATGTTGAGAGTTTTTTCATTAGAAGCATCGCGACGTGGCAGTCCAGTTAAACTAATCAATATGAAGTTAATCACTGGATTGCGACGCAACTGCGTTGCTCGCAAAGACGCTGTGGTGCTGCATCCCATGGAATTGAGAAAAAGATGTGTATAAAGGTATGGGTCAAGCCAGAGGAAGACTATCTCCAGAAATTTCCCTACGACTTGATCGTAGGGTCCATAATCATTTTAAAGCGAATCCGCTTTATTTTATTACGAATGTGAACATTTTTAAAATTTTATTCTTTTAAAAAACTTTTCACTTACGAGGTTATCATGCGTTTATTAACTTTATTTTCTCCAATATTTCTATTTTTAAGTCTTTTTGTCGGTAGTGGTTTACTATTTACCTGGCAAGGAGTTGAAAATGCCTTCTACCAAATAGCCCCAACTGTAGCAATTCTTCCGGCGATAATGCTAGCTTTTCTTCTGTTAAAAGGACCAACTCAAGATCGCCTGCACAGTTTTCTTGATGGCTTGAGACACCGAGACATTGTTACTATGTGTCTTATATTTTTGTTGGCTGGGGCATTTAATGTGGTTACCAAATCTATTGGATGTGTTGATGCAACCGTAAATTTGGTGCTGTCATTAATTCCCAGCCATTTTGTTTTAATCGGCTTATTCTTAACCGCGGCATTTATTTCTACGGCCATTGGCACCTCCATGGGGACAATTGCAACTATGGGGCCAATCGCGGTTGGCATCGCTTCCAGTGGAATATTACCACTAGATTTGGCCATTTCCACTGTTATTGGTGGCTCCATGTTTGGGGATAGCCTCTCTCCTGTAGGAGACACAACTATTGCCGCCGTACTTTCACAAGGCGCAGATTTTAGAAAAAAATTAATCTTAAATGCAATAGTTGCCTGTATTGCAGCCGTAATTATGGTGATAATTTTGTGGTTTATCCATACTCCAGGAACCGCTACCGCTAGTAAAAACTATGATCTGATCCTAATTATTCCTTATGTACTGCTGGTAACATTGGCCTTTGCTGGACTGAATGTGTTTCATGTGCTTATTTCAGGTTTAATTACCGCTTGGATAATTGGCTTTATTCATAGCTCGTATAGCATAGTTACTTTTGCAAAAGATATCTGCAAGGGTTTTGAAAGCATGCATGAAATATTTATATTATCACTGTTTGTTGGCGGGTTGGCTGGCATGCTAAAAGAAATGGGAACTATGAACTATGTTGCTGATTTTGTTGGCAAAGCACACCATTTAACAAAACGCTCCGCTCAGTTAGTAATTGGTGCGATTGTTTCGATTTTTGATGTGCTAATTGCAAATAATTGTGTAGCAATTATTTTTAGCGGAGAAATTGCCAAAACAATTGCCCACCGGTATAAAATTCCTAATCACTATACAGCAGCGTGGCTTGATATTTTTTCCTGTGTTTTCCAAGGAATTATTCCATATGGGGCGCAAATTCTTTTGGCAAGCACTTTATCTGGAATATCTCCACTGGTTATTGCCGGCCAAGTATACTATTGCTATATACTTGCCGTTGTAGTGGTCATTTATATTTTATTAGTTCCAATAAGAAAAACAGATAGTTAACACAAATAAAAATTAAAAGATTTTAACTATTAATTAATTTATCACCTATACACTAAAGCTTAGGTGGTAAGTTATACCCAAAATATGTTTGGGTGCATAAGCTGAGTAACCAGCAATGGTGACTCCCCTTTAATTTTTAGGGTGTCCTGTCTACAAAACCAACAGCGCTGTTGGCATTGTAAACACTTTTTTGGTGAGCCGGAAGCCCATGAAAGAACATAATCTTAAGATCGTATGGATTTTAAGACTAAGGCAGGATTATGTTTGAGGTGGCGGCTGGGGTGGGCTGTTGTCACTTTTTCTGGGGCAGGTGGGCCCCAAGCCAGTTTGTTATGTTTCAACCTCTATAATATCTACTATATATTATTAATTTTCGTACAAAATCTCTGAATCAAAATAGGTTGGCACAAAAAAATCTCTTATTATTTCAGCGTCAATACTTGCCATTTTGTAATGCCATTTTGGTTGCCTATCTTTATCAATTATTTGGGCACGAATGCCTTCTTGAAGGTCCGGATTAAACATAAAGTTAAATGCTAAAACTTGGTCAAGCTCTAAAGATTTTTTTAAATCAAGGAATGGTGACATTTCAAGTAACTTATCAGTTACCATTAAACTTAAGGGAGACCTTGAATTTAAATCTAGCAAAATTTTTTGCGCATCAGCCGACTGGTCATTTTGTAAAGATTCAAAAATTCCCAATAATGGATTTGCAAAAGCACTCTCAACCACCGCTTCTCCCAAAATTGGCGCATCAGGAACATCACAGGCAAATTGCTCAATCAACTTACGGTCATCGCTTGCGCTACACAAATTATTTAGCAACTCTGGAAGTAATGCAGAAGGCACAAAATAGTCTGCCATATTCCATTTTAATGCGTGACTTAAAGCAATGTTACTCCCTGTTAGTCCATAAAAATTAGCCCAAGCCTTAGGAAACTGCGCAAAACGATAGCTAGAACCAACATCTGGAAAAAAACCAATAATTGTCTCTGGCATCCCTAAAATTGCATTTTCGGTAAGAATACGAAAATGATTATGCATTGAAAGCCCCATACCGCCACCAAAACACATACCATTAACTAATGAAATCACAGGTTTATGGTATGTTGCCAAATCATAAACTAACTTATACTCAGCTTCAAAAAATACATTTCCATGGTGAAAATCCTTACTTTTTATAGCGTCATATGCCATACGAATATCACCACCAGCACAAAATGCTTTAGGATGATCAGATGTTAAAATAATTTTTTTTACTGAATCGTCTTCCCGTACTTTATTTAAAAATTCTGTAATTTGGGAGATTGTGTCAAGATCAGCAGCGTTATAACGGTGAGGTCGATTAAGCGTAACAACCGCCGCGGCTTCTTGAAAACTAACAATAATAGTCACTCACACTCCAGATCTAATAATGGTGCCACATGAGCCGTGAAGTATATTATCCTCTCGTGGCAAAAAAACCAGGTGGGTGCCGTAAATAACAAGATCACGATCTTGCCAGGGACAGCTCCCGAGGATGTAAACTAGGCCAAGGGAATGATACTCGCACAAACGCTGCAGCACCATTATGAGTGTATATTATCACAAACATAATTAATTATCTATTAATTGAGCTTACAAAAAACTGCATAAGCCATAGCATATGGTAACTCATCGCTTAAACTTAAGTGAAGCTGATAGTCCCCTCCTGCAAGTCTTTGTGCGGTAACGTGCGCCGCATTTCGTAAAATATATTCAGGACGACCAAATGAATTTTTGGTAACTTCAATATCGTGCCAGGAAATTCCTTCACTTTCCCCCAAAGCTTTTATAAGCGCTTCTTTTGCAGCAAAAACTTTTGCAAACCCTGCAGCAATTGGCACACGATCTTGCAAGCGTGTACGTTCTGATGGCAGAAAAATTTTACTTAAGAACTTTTCACCCTGTTTTGTAATTAGTTTCTCAACACGAGTGATATCGCATAAATCACAACCTATGCCTAAAATCATTGGCGCTCTACCTGGCTAACGAGATTTAATGTACGTAAACTTGCCTTAACCGTTTGTAATTGGTCGCTATTGCTTACACCAACATCAGTAAGTATTTCCCAAAAATCTGTACTTCGGTTAATGATTTTTAGATTATTAATATCAGCTCCGCACTTGCTAATTGTTGTAGTAATAGAAGCTAGCGCACCTTGCTTATTAACAAATGTAATTTTTAAACGACCAGTGAATATGTCCTGACTAGGATTATTACTCCAAGTAAGATCCAACAATTCATCTTCATTTGTATTAAGCATAAGCTGTTGACAATCATGTGTGTGAATAGTAATACCTCTACCAGTATTAACAACCCCCACTATAGTGTCACCAGGTAAGGGATGGCAGCATCCTGCATAATGTATGGCCATCCCAGGAATTAAGCCATTGATAGGAATTTTAGCAGAAATTTCTTGTGGCTTAATCGGTTTAAATTTAATTGATTCTTGCTGGGTAGCAGTAGGTACAACAGAAGGTTTAAAATACTTAACTATTTCCCTAACCCCTAGAGCCCCCTCACCAATGGCAATCAGTACATCCTCAATATTTCGGTAGTTAGTATCCTTAATATTTTGAGTTAATATTTTTTCGTCATAAGCACAATTTTCTTTATTCAAAGCTTTTTGCAAAATTGTATTGCCTAGCTCCAAAAATTGTTCGCGCTTTTCTGTACGAATAAATTTACGAATTTGTGCTTTTGCCTTGCCAGTTACCACGTAGCGTTCCCAGCTAGGTGAAGGACGCTGCTGCCTAGAGGTAACTATTTCAACTTGATCACCGTTATAAAGTTCTGTACGCAACGGAACTTGCTTACCATTAATTTTTGCTCCAACCGTATGATTACCTATTTCCCCATGAATTGAGTAAGCAAAATCAAGAACACATGCGCTTTTAGGTAAAGCAATAACATCACCCTTTGGAGTAAAACAAAACACCTGATCGTTAAACATTTCCAGTTTTGTATGTTCTAAAAACTCTTCCGGTGTATCAGCATGCTCTAAAATTTCAAGTAAGTTTCTTATCCAACTGTATTGGGTTCCATCATGCACATTTACTAATTCTTCAAGATTACCACGCTGCTTATAGTGCCAGTGAGCAGCAACACCAAATTCACAAATTTCATGCATTTTTTTTGTACGAATTTGTGCTTCAATCTTTTGGTTGTAAGGTCCAATCAATGTTGTGTGCAAAGATTGATAACCATTAGCTTTAGGAGTACTAATAAAATCTTTAAATCGTCCAGGAACCATAATGTAAGTACTATGAATTAAACCCAAGGCTTGATAGCACTCTTGCAAATTATCCACAACCACTCGAAAAGCCATCAAGTCAGATAATTGTTCAAAAGTTATATTACGCTTTTGCATTTTTTTCCAAATTGAGTATGGAGTTTTTTCACGGCCAAAAACTTCACTCTTTAAGCCACCTGTTTCTAGAACACTACTAATGTCATTATTGATATTTTCAATCATTTGCTGAGATTGTGGCATTCCTGCTAATTTTTCCATAACCACAGCATGTTCATTTGGATACAAATGTTCAAAAGCATAATTTTGCAATTCATCTTTAAACTTGGTAATTCCAATCCGACTAGCTAAAGGAGCATATATTTCTAAAGTTTCACTGGCTATACGGATGCGTTTATCTGGATCTTTAATAAAATGTAGAGTACGCATGTTATGCACTCTATCAGCAAGCTTTACCAGCAACACGCGTATATCATTTGACATAGCCAAAAAGAGTTTACGAAAATTTTCAGCTTGCTGAGTTGAAGCCGACTGCAACTCTAATTTTGAAAGCTTAGTTACCCCATCAACTAGTTTTGCAATTTCTGTACCAAATAAACTTTCAATTTCTTCGTATGTGGTTAGGGTATCTTCAATAGTGTCGTGCAACAATGCAGTAATGATTGAATAATGATCCAAGCGCATATCTGCCAGGATATTAGCTACTTCCAAAGGATGATAAAAATAAGGATCACCAGATGCACGTAATTGCTGGCCATGTACCTTCATGCAAAATACGTAAGCTTTGTTAACCAGAGCCTCATCCGTATGAGGATCATATCGCTTAACTTTTTCAACAAGCTCGTATTGGCGTACTACAGGCTTACGTAAAACTGCTTTCACAGAAACTTTCTAAAAATAGATACCTGTGTTTAGTCTAACCATTTTTTAATTAATCTTCGAGAACTTCGTCGTCAAATTCTTCGATATCTTTAAATTTTGGAGTCGGCACATCTTTATGCCACTGGCTTGCATCTTGCATAACTTCTAGTAAATCATCGCCTATATTTAACTCTAGCTCATCGGTCAGAACTGCGCGTTGCAAAGCTTTAATGATTCCCTCTTCCATAGCAGCAAGATTAAGGTTACCCTCTGCAATTTCACGCAAAGCCACAACCGGATTTTTATCATTATCCCGGGAAACTGTAATACTTGATCCTGCAGAAATTTCGCGGGCACGCTTTGCCGCTAATGCAACCAATTCAAAACGATTAGGCACTCTTAAAACGCAATCTTCAACTGTAACTCGAGCCATGTAACCTCCTGATAATTGTTAACCATAGTAGTTTGAATCGTGCGCTTTGACAAGAATTTTGTAATATTAAATTATTGATTATTTATACAGGCAAGCGTATGGTTATGACTAAATATCTAAGTTATAACGCTTCATTAAAAGGCGCACCCTTTATGCAAAATTCCATATTCTTATTAGGATTTTCAATATTTGCCATGTTTTTTGGCTCAGGGAATCTAGTTTTTCCTATGCAGATTGGCAGTCAATGCCTAAACCTATGGCAACTCGGATTTTTGGGATTACTGTTAAGTGGAATTATTATTCCATTCGCCGGAGTTTTTGCAATTAAACGTTATCAAGGTTCATACGATCAGTTTTTTAAAGAACTTGGCTTTGGCGCTAATATTATAATCCCATTAATTTTATTATCTTTATTGGGATCCTTTGGCGTAGTGCCACGTTGCATTACCGTGGCTTTCGGTGGCTTTCATGTATTTGAACCGAAATTACCTTTATGGATTTTCTCTCTTTGCTTTAGCGTAATTTGCTTTTTAGTTGGGCTGAAAGATACAAGAATGCTAAGCATAATTGGCAAATTTATGACACCAATTAAACTTGTAACCCTTGCTTTAATTATTGGAGTCGGAATACTTAGTGCACCTAAATTACCTATTTCCATATCCACATACTCTAGTGCTTTTGAACTGGGGTTAATGCAAGGGTACCAAACTATGGATTTAATAGCTGGATTTTTCTTTGCGTCTTTAATCTTTAAACACATTGAACAAAAATGTGGCCCAGGAGTTAGCCACAAGACTATTTTCTGGTTATCTGCAAAGGCCAGTTTAATTGGCGCATTGGTTATTGCCCTGGCTTATGGTGGTTTGGTTTACCTTGGTGCGTCATATGTTGATGTTATAAGCAATGTACCTTCAACAGAAATGTTACCAACACTTACTAAATATTTGTTAGGACACTATTCAACGATTGTGATTGCTTTAACCATGGGGTTTTCTTGTTTGGCAACTGCTACAGCTTTAAATAATCTTTATGCTGATTTTTTGCGTAATACTTTCAGGCTGAAACCAGAATTTTTCCCATTGGTATTAGGGGTTACTAGCCTGCTATCATTTGCATTGTCTTTGCTAGATTTTAACGGCATATCAGAATTTCTAACGCCAATTTTAGATGTAATTTATCCTGGATTAATTGGCTACACTCTTGCATCACTAATATATCCTAGACCACACTTACTTAAGAAAATTACTTTCTATGGTATTACACTAGCAATGGTCGTTTCTAAGCTTTTTATTTGATAAATCATCTGCTATTACTTTTTATCATCAAGCGTGTATGTAGACCATGGATAACCTTGTAATAGTGTCCAATTCACATCTCTATCCCACCATGATTTAACATGTGATGTATTAAGCCATTTCAAGAGCAGAGAAAAATGTAGTTCAGCAAGTGGTATAAATTTTATAATCATCATGTCACCTTACGCTACAACTTGATTCTTTTTTGGCAACAAAGTAGATTACGTTAACAGTTATTAAATTTTTGTGAAACGTTATGTTATCTCGTCTACTTGGGTATTTGTCAGCTGATATGGCAATTGATTTAGGCACAGCAAATACCTTGGTATATGTAAAAGGTCGTGGCATTGTCTTGAATGAGCCATCTGTTGTTGCTATCGCAAGTCGTAATGGTAGACAACAAGTTTTAGCCGTAGGTGAAGAAGCAAAAATGATGGTTGGCCGTACACCTGGGGGAATTCAAGCTATTCGCCCTTTGCGCGATGGAGTAATTGCTGATTTTGAGATAGCCCAAGAGATGATAAAGCATTTCATAAGAAAAGTGCATAATCGTCGTAGTTTTGCAGCGCCTCAAATTATTATTTGTGTGCCTTCCGGATCAACCCCGGTCGAAAGACGTGCAATTCAAGATGCAGCTGAAAGTGCTGGTGGAAGGCGTGTATTTTTAATTGAAGAACCAATGGCTGCTGCAATTGGAGCTGGAATGCCTGTAACTGAACCAACAGGATCAATGGTAGTTGATATTGGTGGTGGTACTACAGAAGTTGCTGTACTTTCTCTTGGTGGTATTGTGTATGCGACCTCAGTACGTGTCGGCGGTGATAAAATGGATGAATCTATTATTAACTACATTCGTCGAAATCATAGCTTACTAATTGGAGAAGCTACTGCTGAAAGAATAAAAAAAGAAATCGGCTCTGCTTTATTAATGGAAGATAGTGAGAAAGTTGTTTTATCTATTAAAGGGCGTAGCTTAATTAATGGTATCCCAAAAGAAATGCAAATCAACCAGAAGCAAATATCTGAAGCGCTTACGGAAGTAGTATCAGCTATTGCAGAAGGTGTAAAAACTGCCCTTGAAAGTACTGCCCCTGAACTGTCTGCTGATATTGTTGACCGCGGTATTGTCATGACTGGAGGAGGAGCATTACTAAGAAATCTTGATAAAGTAATAGCAAAAGCAACCGGAGTTCCAGTGTTTGTTGCTGAGAACCCTTTGAACTGTGTGGTACTCGGAACTGGCAGAGCTCTAGAAGAAATGGATGCTTTACGTACAGTTTTGGTTAACGCATACCAGTGAAATATTAAATTGTGGAAAATTAAGTGCGTAGGATCTTAGTTTTATTTTCTACAGCAGTTATCCTGTACTTAAGTGCAAGCTATTGGTATTTGCCCAATAGCCCT
This sequence comes from Candidatus Finniella inopinata, assembly GCA_945860985.1. GTDB lineage: Bacteria > Pseudomonadota > Alphaproteobacteria > Paracaedibacterales > CAITNM01 > CAITNM01. Next base: position 8,081 of record CAMASM010000010.1, on the reverse strand, counting down.
TATGCGCACTATTCTTTGCAACATTTTTCATCCTATGTAATTCAGCCAATTGGTAGCATTAACAACTTTTTTAATAAAATAGGCAATTTCTTTTACAATGTAGAATATTGGTTTTTAACACGTAAAAATCTTAATAAACGTCTTAGGACTTTAGAAAAAATCGAATCAGAATTGCAGCAAGCCAAACTTGAATTGACCACAAACCAAAAAATTATTAGTCAACTTACTCCTTTGGTAAATTTCGCTTTTCCAAAAGACTTCAAAAAAGTCACGACCAGAGTATGTGGCTCTCCTATAGGTTTTTACGATGCCCAAATCATCGTTAGTGCCCCTGATAAAATCATTTTACAAAAAGATAATGTGGCATTATCTGATAAGGGGCTGGTAGGAAGAGTTATAGAAAGTTCAAATCGCCTGCTTCGTATTATGTTAATTACCGACATGGCATCACGAGTACCTGTTAAAGTTCTTGAAACTGGCGAGAACTGTATTGCTGTAGGAAGTGGCGCTTCGGTAATGACTTTAGAGCATTTACAAAGTAACGAGATGATAACTAATTTTTACAAACGCCCACCTGAAGTAGGGGATGTGCTGGTAACTTCGGGTATTGGTGGAGTGTTCCCACCTGACTTACCTGTTGGCACTATATCATCCATAAAAAACGAAGAAATTATAGTTAAACCATTTGTAATTTTTCACACCCTTGAAGTTGTCACAATCCTTTATGATCACTCTGAATTATAAAGCCACAGCGTTTATAAAACGCCTTGCTTTTTTTGCTGCCTGCAATTTATTTGACGCATTGATTCTATTTCAAGGAAATGGAATACGAGTACAGACAGCTTTGATTGCAATCTACCGATGGGCACTGTACACACCTAAATACGGTGATTTACAAATGTTTTTGGTTTTTGGTTTTTTTTGGGATGCCATTTATAACCTACCATTTGGTTTCAATAGCTTTTTAGCGTTGGCAACATTTATTGCCCTGAGTACCCAAAAACGTTACCTTCAAGTTAATCATCAATATATGAGATGGTTAGTCTTTTTAGGGGTTCTACTATTAGCAAATCAGTTTGAATACGTTATGCATTTTTTTATTAGTCAGCAAATTGTTTTGTCAATTAAACTTATTTTTAGTTTATTAACCACTTTCTCTATTTATCCATTAGTTTTTAAAGCCTTGCAATATTATGATTGATGAAATTTTTAGCAATGTCTTTAAGCGAAGAAGTTTCATTCTAGGTTTAGGAAAAGGCGTCCTACTAACTGGATTATTAGGTCGTTTAATTCACCTTCAAATATTTAATAGGGACCATTACCGCACCTTGTCTGATAAAAATCGCATTCTGATGCGCTTAATCGCTCCACCCAGAGGGCAAATTATTGATTGCACAGGTAGAGTTTTAGCGATGAATCAAAATGTTTATCGCTGCCTAATAACACCAGATCCTAATATGGATATTGAAAATACAGTATCTATTTTACAATCGCTTCTAAAGCTTAATAATTATCAAGAAAATGAATTGAAAAAACAACTTTTTCAACAGTCTAAAATAGCATCCGTAGTCAAAGAAAGATTAACCTGGAATGAAATGGCTGCACTACAATTACAATTTCCAGATTTGCCAGGATTACTAATAGAAAAAGCCCAGGTGCGCCAATACATTAATCCTGAAATTTTGTGCCACTTAGTAGGTTATGTAGCCCAAGCATCCCCAAAAGATTTAGAAGACTACCATCTAGAGCCTATCCCTGGATTACGTATAGGTAAGAATGGATTAGAAAAAAAATTCCAAACCCTACTTAATGGTAAACCAGGCATGCAGCGAGTAGAAGTTAATGCTAGGCGCAGAATTGTTCGAATAATTGACCATACAATGCCTAAAGTTGGTAGAGATTTACACCTAACAATTAATCTTGCTCTGCAGGAAAAAGTCGCAGAAACATTAAAACAGCATCGCAGCGCCGCCGCTATAGTTATGGATGTGGAAACAGGTGCAATTAAAGCTATGGTTTCGCATCCCGGTTATGACAGTAACCTTTTTGTAAAAGGCATTCAAAAAGATGAATGGAAAAATCTTTTAACACACGAAGATAAACCCCTAACCAATAAAACTATAACTGGACAATATTCACCAGGCTCAACCTTTAAAATGGTTGTAGCTCTAGTTGCTTTAAAGGAAGGACTTATTGATCCTAAACAACATGTACACTGCCCAGGACATTATGACCTAGGCAATCATCGATTCCATTGTTGGACCTGGAAAATTGGCGGTCATGGAACTGTTAATTTAGAAGATTCTATCGCAAAATCTTGCGATGTATATTTTTACCATGTTGCAATGCAATTGGGTGCTTTAAAAATTTCAGAAATGGCAATTCATTTGGGATTTGGTGAATTAACCGGAATTGATCTGCTTGGCGAAAAAAAGGGCCTTATCCCAACACCAGAATGGGCAAAATTTCGCAAAGGATTTTTTAAACAAAAAGGCCAAGCCATAAATATGTCAATCGGACAGGGTGTGATTTTATCAACTCCTCTACAGCTGGCACGTATGATGGCCATGCTGGTAAACGGTGGGAAAATTATTAAGCCGCACCTAGTTGAATCTGAAACTTCTAAACCTGTTAAATATATTGAAGGTATTGAGCAATCTTGGTTAGCATTAATGCACCAAGGTATGGTTGGTTGTGTTAATCAACCTGGTGGTACTGCTTATGGTGCACGTCCGCCTAACCCAGATGAGTGGAGTTTTGGTGGTAAGACAGGAAGCACTCAAGTTAGCCGTATTACTATGCAGCAACGACACGATGGTAGCTACGCCGATTTACCGTACCATTTAAAAGATCATGCTCTTTTTGTTGGATTTGCTCCACTTGAAAAACCTAAACATGCCATATCCGTAATTGTTGAACACGGTATGAGTGGTGGTAGAGTAGCCTCACCATTAGGCAGAGACATTCTAATGGCAGCCAGGAGTCTTGATGTTTGATTTAAGAAGAATTTTCTATGTTAATCGCACTGTCATCTGCATAATTGTGACAATCGTTTTTATTAGCCTTGTCACCCTATTTTCAGCAGCAAACGGTAGTATTTACCCCTGGGTAGTCAAACAATTTTTAAGGTTTTTGCTTGGGTTAGGTATTTTTGGGGTAATTGTTGCTAGCGATATTAGATGGTGGTCAATGCAAGCATATTTAATTTATGCAGTAATTTTAGTGATGCTAGTGCTAGTTGAGTTAATGGGATTTGTCGGCATGGGTGCCCAGCGATGGCTTGATTTATATATTTTTAATTTGCAACCATCAGAATTAATGAGAGTTGCCTTAATTTTGGCTCTGGCACGCTATTTTAGTTTTATGGAAATTGAAGAAACACGACGTTTAAAAAATCTTGTGGTACCCATGTTATTGATGTTTGTGCCAATGCTACTTGTAATGCGTCAGCCTGATCTTGGCACAGCCATACTACTCTTAGGTTCAGGATTAGCAATATTTTTTGTAAGCGGTGTACCATGGTGGTTTTTCGCAACAGGCTTTGTCATTGTTGCAGCTGCTATTCCTATATTATGGAATTTTTTATATGAGTATCAGCAAAAGCGTATTTTAATATTTTTAAATCCAGAAAGTGATCCAACACATGCTGGCTACCACATTTCCCAATCAAAAATTGCTTTAGGATCTGGTGGCTTCACAGGTAAGGGCTGGCTAAAAGGCACACAAAGTCATTTGAATTTTTTACCTGAAAAACAAACAGATTTTATTTTCACAATGTTTGCGGAAGAATTTGGTTTTATTGGTTGTATGGTTGTAATTGGTTTATTTTGTATATTATTTTTTTGGGGTTTTACTGTAGCCGATCATGCCAAACACAAATTTGGTAAACTTGTAGCAATTGGAATTACAACTACCTTATTTTTATACGTGTTTATTAATATGGCAATGGTTATGGGGCTTTTGCCAGTGGTTGGCATACCTTTACCATTTATGTCATACGGAGGAACTGCTATGATAACTCTAATGCTTAGCATGGGTATATTAACCAGTGTTTCAGTCCCACGATTTAGAAAAAGTCTGAGCTAATGAGTATTGATGTCGTTGATTTAAAAGAATTTTATCAGTCATCGACTGCTAACGACATTACTCCTATTTTCCGAGAAATTTTAAAAAAACTTAGAGCTTGTAATAAAAATGGTAGAAGTTTGTTTGTTGGATTTGGCGTTCCATACGCAGACCAAAATAAAAGTGAATTTTTACTCATGCCAGCACATATTGGAGTATTTGCTTGGCCTGATTCAAAAAACAACCGTACCTTATTATCATACGAAGATGAGTGGCCATTTGCTGACCATATGTTTGATGAAATAATAATTTTGCACGGCCTGGAGTATGCACAAAATGCTGGTAAGCTTTTGGAAGAGTGCTATCGTTCCTTGATTCCTGAAGGTAGATTAATAGTAATTGTACCTAATCGTCGCAGTATTTGGGTGCGAAGTGACAAAACTCCCCTTGGATTTGGTCAGCCCTATACTCTTACTCAGCTTTCTAAGATTTTAAAAAAATACGACTTTATACCAATTGATGTAGCACGTGGGTTATATTCGCTGCCTTCTAAAAAGTCAGTTTATAACATTTGGTCTTGGTTTTTTGAATTAATTGCCTCAAGGGCGTTGCAAAAATTTAGTGGATTAGTTGGAGTAGTAGCAATTAAACGGGTATATGCCGGTATTCCAGTTCGTAAAGTTAGTAAAGAATCACGCGTAACAATTGCTCAAGCACAAACAACTGCTTGCTAATTTTGTTGCACATATAAACTTATACAGCATAAGCATTGCCCAACAACTCAGTTTTTTGTAGACTACGCCTACGTATATTTTAGAGAGCTTTATGTCATTTGATGCAAAATTAGATCGTTTGGTTACGCGCCACATTGAAATGCGCGACCTTCTCGCATCTCATGATATGGCAGACCTTAAAGATTTCGCCAAACTTTCCAAAGAATATAGCGACCTCACAGAAATAGCGGAAGCCATTAGCAACATACGTTTAAGACAGAAGGAAAAACTTGATCTTGAAGAAATGCTAAAGGATTCGAGTCTTGATGCAGAAATGAAGGAAATGGTGCAGAAAGATTATGATGAGATCCTACTTGAAATTCCAGAATTAGAACTTGGCATTAAGGTATTACTTTTACCAAAAGATATGGACGATGAGCGTAACGCTATTTTAGAAGTACGTGCAGGCACCGGCGGTGATGAAGCAGGATTATTTGCCGCAAACTTATTTCGGATGTATCAACGCTATGCAGCTAATCAGGGTTGGAAATTTGAAATTATCGCACTGAACGATAGTGGACTTGGCGCCATTAAAGAAGCGAGCGCTAGTATCGCTGGTAAAGGTGTGTTTGCAAGGCTGAAATTTGAATCTGGAGTACACCGCGTACAACGAGTTCCTGAAACCGAATCAAGCGGTCGTATTCATACATCTACAGCAACCGTTGCTGTTCTTCCAGAAGTAGAAGATGTTGATATTCATATTGATGAAAAAGACTTGCAGATCGATGTTTATAGGGCATCAGGCGCAGGAGGACAACACGTAAACACGACCGATAGCGCTGTACGTATTACCCACATGCCAACAGGCGTGGTAGTAACGCAACAGGATGAACGTTCACAACATAAAAATAAAGCAAAAGCACTAAAAATTTTACGAGCTAAATTATATGAAGCAGAACGTCAACGTAAGGAAGATGAGCGTGCAGCTAGTCGTAAAGGGCAAGTTGGCACAGGCGATAGATCTGAGCGAATTCGCACCTATAACTTTCCACAAGGTCGAGTCAGTGATCACAGGATTAACTTGACCCTTTATAAAATTTTGCAAATCATGGAGGGAGAGTCGTTGGATGAGTTGATTAATCCATTAATCTCTCATGATCAAGCTACTCGCTTAGCTGAAGTTATTGAGTAATTTAAAAATTAGAGGGAACCATGGCAGGACATTCGCAGTTTAAAAACATTATGTACCGTAAGGGCGCTCAAGACGCCAAGCGCGCAAGAATGTTTGCAAAAATCGCAAGAGAAATTTTAGTTTCAGTAAAAGCAGGTGGACCAGAAGCATCATCTAATCCACGCCTACGTGCTGCATTAGCTTCAGCTAGAGCCGCAAATATGCCAAAGGACAATGTAGATAGGGCCATAAAAAAAGCCAGTGGTAGCGAAGATATGGGACAATATCATGAAGTACGCTACGAAGGTTATGGCATTAATGGTGTAGCTGTTATTGTGGAAACCTTAACAGATAATCGCAATCGCACCGCATCAGAAGTACGTTCTACATTTACTAAATATGCTGGCAACCTTGGAGAAACAGGAAGCGTTGGTTTCTGTTTTGAACGTTTAGGAATTTTGCATTTTGAAGCAGCAAAATTTGATTTTGATAAGGTGTTTGAAGCAGCCGTGGTTGCTGGAGCAGACAATGTGGAGACTATTGAAGGAATTCAAGAAGTAACCTGCGCGATGGATTCTTTTGCCAGCGTACGTGATGCCCTAATTGAAACTCTGGGTGATCCCATTGAAGCAAAAATTATGTGGCGACCATTAAACACGACAGCAGTCAATGAGGACCAAGCTAAAACCTTATTTAAAATGATCGATGTCCTAGAAGATAATGATGATGTTCAAAACGTTTACACAAACGTTGAAATAGCAGATGAGATCTTGCAAAAATTAGGATAAGAGCAAGTTACATGAACCATACGGAAAGACTCAAAAATATTTGGCAATCTGTTTACGATAATAGTTCTGAGGTTGTATCAGTAATTGAAAATTTTTTCGATCCAGATTATGAGCAATGTATTAATGGCAGTACGATGCATCGTACTGCGTACATTAATCACGTGATTGCACAAAAACAAAATATAATCATTGAGCGCATTGATTATAAGCATATTATCGAAAAAGAAGATGAGCTTTTTGCTATTTATTACCCAAAAGGAAAAAATTTAGCAGGCTTATCTATAAAGGCAGAGGTTATCGCGTACTTTAAATTTAAAAATGATAAAATATTTAGAATACACGGACAAGTAAGATTAATAGATGGCAATCTTTCAGATGTTGATATGAATTGATTTAGCCGCCTCAAATCCTCTTTTTGTAAAAAAACAAAAAGAGAAATTTTTGACTCTTTAGTGGGCACAAAAAATCTTGATCACACCATTTTTAGATATTATACGTAGAACATCACATACATTAAGGTAAATCTATCAACCTGAGTTCGGGATTAGATGTGGCAAAATATGGCTCAACACTCGCAGTTTCCTCTTTACTCTCAAGACGGTAGATCCTGGATACTGAGGCTCACAACGCGCTTTCGCGCTGTTAGCCTAGGTTCCAGGAAAACTAGTCACGTAGCTAATCCCGAACTAAGGTTATCAAATAAAACTATTTAAGTTGCTTGCTTAGTAATCATAACCACAGCTGTCTTTTCTCCCAAGACCATGGTGGAAAGAAAAAATGCTCGTCTAACGTCTGTATATGATTATATGAAAAATCCCTCCAAATGTGTTCTGGAAACATTAAATACAACATTGAATCCCAATAGGCAGAAAGTGGATTACCCATATCAAAAATAGGAGCGCTTCTTACGCGGTAATTAAAATTTACAATCTTTATCTTATCTGCAATCTGTAAGTCTTCTTCCTGGCACCAATCAAGTATTACTTTAAGAAACCCAGCCATTCCACCCCCCGAACAAACAGAATCAAATAATATAATATTTCCTTTGGTATTTTTTAGAGCACGAGGACAAATTCCACATTTTTCTGTTAGGTATTTTCTATATCCTTCAATCTGTTTTCTAGATACAGTAAAATTTTTTGTAGACTTAACTTCTTGAGCATCAAAATCAATATAAAAAGGTAAATCTTCAAACTCTCGCCTGTTCTAAAATGAAGTGCAACACCATAAGATGTTAGTTGAAATACAAACAAAAAAATGGAGTTGCATTTGGAAAAATATCACCACTTATCTTATGAGGAAAGAGTGAAAATAGCGAAGCTTTGGCAATCGAAGTCCTCAATC
>CAMASM010000009.1 GCA_945860985.1 Candidatus Finniella inopinata | reverse complement strand
TTGAGGACTTCGATTGCCAAAGCTTCGCTATTTTCACTCTTTCCTCATAAGATAAGTGGTGATATTTTTCCAAATGCAACTCCATTTTTTTGTTTGTATTTCAACTAACATCTTATGGTGTTGCACTTCATTTTAGAACAGGCGGAGTATCGATTCTAAATATTGCATTGCATAGTATATTTTGACAAGGGTTAGCATAATATCTAATGATGATGTTTTAGTCACCTTTACAATATCTTCTAGAATTTTTGTTGCTTTGACTAACCTATCAATTTCCTTTATCAATCGGCGATCTTGAGCAATAAATTCTTCCCTTATAGGAATAATTTTCTCTCGCATACTTTTAATCGTCATAAGTTTAAATTTTAAAAATCTTAGTGATAATATTAGTAGCAAATCATGGATATTTTCTTTTCCATATAAGCGAACTCCGCTAACTTGTCGCTCGGAAGGATTTAATAATCCTATTTCGTCATAATAATGCAAAGTTCGCACAGACACACCGGTCATTTTACTAAAGTCTTTAACACGCCATCTTTCCATCTTTCCATCTTTCCATCTTTCCATCTTTCCATCTTTCCATATTTCACCTATTCACAATCTGATTTATGTAACACAGCCAATTATCTTTATCCAAATTGATGCTTTAGAGTTATTGCAGGGAAAGTTCTTTTATGCACAAAGCAGATTATACCATAGACAAGTTCACTTCTTTGTCTTGTCTTGTCTTGTCTTGTCTTGTCTTGTCTTGTCTTGTCTTGCTCTTGTCTTCGACGCATTATATTTGGAAACTCACTGTACGCTTTTTCCAAAAAATCAGCGCATAATATTGATATATTGTCATTTTTGAGACCATTTATCTGCTCTAAAATGACATTAATGCGCTCTTTATATTCTGCATGTTTTTCAAGCAAAGGCAGTGGCAATGATTTACGAGCGCGCATCTTTTCTAACTGATGTATAGCACGGTAGACTTGGATAAGATTTAGCACAAGTTCTAATGGCCCTGCTTTTGCCACTCTTTCTATATTTTCTAGAATTTTTTTTGCTTTGATTAATTTACCAATTTCTTTTTCCAATCGTTTTTTTTGAGCAATAAATTCTTCCCTTATGGGAATGACTTTATCCAGCAAACCTTTGATTGTTATAAGATCAAATCTTAAAAGTTTTAGTGATAATATTTGCAGTAAATCATGAAGATTTTTTCCCCCATATAAACGAATCCCACTAAGTTGCCGCTCGGAAGGAATTAATAATCCTATGTCATCATAATAATGCAAGGTTCGTACCGATACACCGGTAATTTCGCTAAATTCTCTAACACGCCATCTTTCCATATTTTACCAATTCCCAATTTGATTTATGCAACACTGCCAATTATCTTTACTTTAGTTGATGTTTTATTCTTTTTATAGAATCAAGATGAGTTTTTGCAGCCCTAAGATGTGCTTGAATGATCTCTCTAATATCGCCCGGTAAGTCAACTTTCAAAGCGTCATTATGATATTTATTGCTCAAAGTTTCGTTTGTTTCCATAGCTTGAAAAATACTATGAGAACCACCCTTTACTTTTACCGCAGTATAGCCAGAGGTCACGTACCCTTTAAAGTCTCTTGAAAATTCCGGAGGAACCCCTCCTCGTGCAATAACGATTTTTGATAAGGTCAAGATCTGACGTTTATATTCATCCCGGAAAGCTATTAATGTTTGAGTATGCGCTGAACTTGAGGCTTGTATTGATTGTGTGTATGTATGATATGTATCAATGTCCACCTGTATTAAATTGTTTAAAACAGAAATCGTTCTTTCATTTTGATCAGATTTAGTAATAGCTTCTTTACTTACAGGAACAAAACTACATCCTGTTATAAACAAAAAGATAAAAGCAATGCACAAAAGAAAAATTAATTTACGACATTTCAGTAAAGCTGACTGACACTTTAACACAAGAGTGGGAGTTTCAATTGCTTCGTTTATAATTCTATGAATTTTAAGACATGTCTTTTTTGTGAATTGTTTTTTCATAATCAGACCCTATACGTAATACTGTGGTTTCTTTCTATCACCAAAAAAATTTTTTTGTTGGGTAAAATAAAGAAAAATTTAACGCGACATTGGCTCCGTTAAATTAATTATCTTTAAAGCCTTGTCAAAACGTTAACTTATACCATTTCCCGAAAATACCATTAAGTGATAATGGATTCCCGCCTACGCGGGAATGACATAACTACCGCTGTTTCTGTCATTCCCGCGTAGGCGGGAATCCACAATGAAAGATAATTAATTCGGGAATTGGTATTACTACTGAACGCAGTGTGCAAGTTTTAATTTAACGCCCACAACGATAACCGACGTCCCGCGGCCCAGACCGCGGGAACCAGTGGTTATTTGCTATGTTTACACTAAAAACCAAAGAAAAACCAAACTATACTGAGTAAAGATATAGTTTAGACTATAGATTCACTGTGGGAAAAATGCTTCATGAACAGAAGCTGGTATTTAGATCAAATCATTTTTTGAAAAGCGAAAATGTCTTAGTAGCAACGGCATAAAAGCACTTGTATTAAATGGCTTGAAGAACATGCCATTCATACCACGCCGCTCATATGCAGTCATGCTTTCATTACTACAATTATCTGAAGTTGAAATTATAACCGGCTTTCTCTCAACATTAAGTTTGATAATTTCACTTGCTGTCTCTGCTCCGCTTATTCCATCCCCCATATTTTCCTCTATAAAAATTACATGAAAAGTTTCTCCCTTCAAGGAACTTTCTAAAAATTTCTCAATTGCCTCTTCTCCAGATTTAACGCTAACAATATTACTAATGCTAATTCCATGGTATTTACAAATATGCCTCAACATAGTGCTTGGTAAAGAAGAACCATCAACTATTAACACCTTCAATGAAGACAAGCTGGTAATAGGTCTTTTAACTGCACCATCTTCTTGGTTCATTAAATCATCAAATACTATTTTTTCTCTATTTAATTTTTCTGCTGATGGAGCAACATGAATGACTTTGGTGTTAGAAGGAGAATTTTCATTGCAACAGCAAGCAAAAAGATTAGAAAACTGCCAACTAGATCTTTTTGGTTGATCTTCCGGTTCAATCTTATAACTAGCACCTGTTAACGTACTACATAAACATACTAAAGCTGCTAAATATTCCAAAATATACACAATAGATTTAACTTTTATTTTATTTACCCATACTATCACATAAGCTATACTTATTCTAGATAATAAAAGTTATTTAAATCAAACTATAAATCAAGTGGTTAATATTTATTTACAATAACTCACCTAAATCAATTATGTCCTTAGAAATTGATATGTCATCAAAAGGCATTTCCACATATCTCAACTTACGGGAAAGTTCTTTATGCGCAAAGCTGGATGACTCGCGTCAACTTCATTTACCGTTACCACTGCCAAGAAGACGCATTATATTAGGAAACTCCATGTATGCTTCTGCCAAAAAATTGGCACATAATATTGATAGATCGTCAGTTTTGCAGGCATCTATCTGCTGCAAAAGTCTACCGATGCGCTCCTCGTATTCTACAGACTTTTTACATAAATGCGCTGGTAATAATTTGCGATCATGCATTCTTTTTAAATAAGATAGGGCATGGTAAATTTGAACTAGATTTAGAACAAGTTCTAATGGTGCCTTTTTAGCCACTGTTTCAATATTTTCTATAATTTTTTTTGCTTCGACTAACTTATCAATTTCTTTTTCCAATCGTATTTTTTGAGCACTAAATTCTCTATCTGTAGGAAGAACTTTACCTAGCAAACCTTTGATTGTTATAAGATCAAATTTTAAAAGTTTTAGTGATAATATTTGCAGTAAATCATGAAGATTTTTCCCCCCATATAAACGAATCCCACTAAATTGCCGCTCGGAAGGAGTTAATAATCCTATACCATCATAATAATGCAGGGTTCGTACCGATACACCGGTAATTTCGCTAAATTCTCTAACACGCCATCTTCCATCTTCCATCTTCCATCTTCCATCTTCCATCTTCCATCTTCCATCTTCCATCTTCCATCTTCCACTAATTTTATTTATGCAACACAGCCAATCCCACATTTCTAACAGCCAAGTAAAGCTGGCTTATACTTCAATACAAGAAAGAGATTTCAATTGCTTGTGTATAACACAATAGTTTTTATAAATATTTAGTAACACAAACAAAATTTTCTTATTAGGTAAAATAAAAAAAAATTTAACGCTACTTTGACTCTATCAAATTATACCAACTTACACTCAAGATGATATGAGATTCCTATCTCACTGAGCTTTGGACCCCGCGATCAAGCGTTGCCCCGTTGAAAAAAGTGGGTCCCGGGGCGTCAAGCAGGGGGAATATCTTCACCCGACGTTCCGCGGCAAATACCGCGGAATCCATAGATTCACAAAGATTATCAGTAAAAACTTGCACACTGCGTAAATTACAATAACTTACCTAAATCAATTATGTCCTTAGAAATTGATTCATCATCAAAAGGCATTTCCACATATCCCAACTTACGGTAAAATTCCTCAGATCTTAAGGCCACATGCGCTTTAACAATGCTTCTTCCTTGGTACTTAATCCACCTCTCTAGCAAATGCACTAACTTTCTACCGAATCCTTGATTTTTATAGGATTCATCTGTTGCTAGAGTACGCAAAACTGCCTCACTGCTATTTAAAAACTCTACATGGGCCGCAGAGACAATCTCTACACCTTTATAAAGGACAAAATGGAAATGGTTACCTAATTTAATAGTCGGATGATTACGATCATATGCTAAATTAATTGGTTTAAAAATTTGTTCTTCCTTTATTTTGTGGTAGGCATCCCACTCAGAATAATGAGTACAATGCATCAAACGGCAACTAGAAAAACCAGCTTTCAATAAAAATTCCCTAATAAGATCATTTTTCCCTAAAGTATAATCAGAAAAGGATCCTGAATTATTTTGATTGAGAGACCGCTCGCTTACCAATTTCTTCTTTAACTCAGCGTATACACTACATGCTTTTGGATTATTGTATAAGTAATTTCTAAACAAAATATTCAATTCAATTTCAGAATTATCTGACTCAAAAATATGCAGATTAGTCTCAGTTCCTGTACGCTTTATAAAAAACATACGCATCGGAACGTTAAACTCACCTAGGTAAGTAAAACCCACTTGCTCAAACGACCCAACCTTAACATCAGTAAGGTTGTTAACCCCACACACTATATCAATTACAGGCTTGGAGCTTAATCCTGGTACTGATGTTGATCCGACATGGTGAATAACGACACAATTATCACCCAATGCTTGTTTAATTACAGCAGCCTCGGCCTCAAACATTTCTGGCCAATTCGGATCATAGTCTACTACTTTAACTACACCAGTAATTGGAATCATTTTCCGCCTCCCCACTCAAAGCAGTCAAATTGCCCTAATTCTTCAAAACCTAATAACTGTAGTAGATATTTAAAATGGCCGGTAATTACTTGTTCAATTGCCTCAATGGTGATGGGTAAAGTACTCATAGTGTGTCCACATTTGTAAAATCTTAACTATCTTATTTTTCTTATCAACCTCATACACCAACCTGTGCTGTATGTTTATTCTTCGAGAATAAAATCCATGCAAATCACCAACCAATTTCTCATATGGTGGACGCGCAAAAAATGGATCTTTAGTTAAGACATTAAGCAAAAAACCGCATTTTGCTTCCAAATGCGCTTCCTTTATTTTTCGGCTATCTTTTTGAGATTGCTTTGAAAACAATAACTTATACATTGTCCCAATCGATACTTTCAGAAAACTCTTCTAAAGGCTCCTTACTGGCCTTGATAATTGAATCTTTAATTCCTGGTATTGCGGTTAAATGCAAAGTCTCAAGCATTGCTCTATAGTCACATTCAGAAATCAAAACAGCCTTACCTTTTTCACCAACAATATATGTAGGCTCATGCGATTGTGCTACATGCTCAATAATCTCAAACAGATTATCTTGTGCTTGGCTTGTTGTATAAATCTCCATAATCCCCCCACATAACTTTCATATAAAATTGTAGTGCATTTTATACTGATTTTCCAATTCCTATATAAATATCCAAAGTCACATTTTGGTGATCAAGTGCTCTTTCATCATAAATTTCAAAATCAGCAATATAAGACCGTTTTCCACCGAAATCTTCCGATGTCATTTTCCATATTTCTTGCCACATGCTAATGCATACACTTGGCATTGGTCCTGGACCATTTGTAAATTTTGCATAAGGCTGAGACGGTATAGTATGAGTTACAAAAGCTTCAGGTAAATCATTGAATGATTCAACTTCTTCGCCAATAAAATAGGTGTAATCACCTGTGAAATCGCTTTCATAATCAGTGTAAACACAATAGGTAACACCAGGTTTTTTGCGATGCATAATTTTTCCAGGTAACCCTTCGTGAAAATACTTTTGCACTGTTGCTGCAATTTTATTATTAGTTGGGTTAGTATCAAACATATTAGCGTTGTTGGTGCGCGCTGAAATTCCTACCAACTTTATCTCTGGTAAGGTTGTAGTTGTTTTTTGCATAACTATTCCTTTTTACTTATTGTTTATCAAAGCCTGTATATCACCTGCTACAATTGCCGGCAAGCTTCCTGTAATTTTTTCAATAGGCCAATTCCACCATGCTAACTTTACCAATGCATCAATATCTTTATCGCTGAACCTTTTGCGAATAAGCTTTGCCGGATTACCACCAACAATTGTATATGGTTCAACATTTTTAGTTACCAAACTATTTGTACCAATGATCGCCCCATCACCAATAGTGATACCTTGCATAATCGTTACATTATTCCCAATCCAGACATCGTTGCCAATAACTGTATCACCCTTGCTAACAACGGTCATGGGAATTTCGCTCCATGACTTACCAAACACTTTAAATGGATATGTTGAAATTCCGTCCATAGCATGATTGGCACCATTCATAATAAAACGCACACCGGTAGCAATTTGGCAAAACTTACCAATGATTAGTCGATCATTCATAATTTCAAACAAGTACAGTACATTTTTTTCAAAATTTTCAATGTCTTCTATGTCGTCATAATAAGTGTAGTCACCGACACTGATTTGTGGGCTATTGATAACGTTTTTAAGGTAACAAGTGCGTGTCACCCCTGCGATTGGATAAAGGACATTTGGATCCGGATGTGTCATTTTTGTTATTCCTTAACAATTACTCAAAATTTTAAAAATCTGCATCTGGCAAAAATCCACCAACCTGCGCATCCCATAGGGCTTTGTAAAGGCCACCTTTAGCTAACAGCTCTTGGTGAGTACCATCTTCCATAATCTTGCCCTTATCAAACACCAAAATGCGGTCCATATGCAACAATGTAGAGAGCCTGTGGGCAATAACAATTGCTGTTTTTCCCTGCATCAGTTCCCACAACGAATCTTGAATCTCAATTTCCGTTAACGAATCGAGCTGCGATGTGGCTTCATCAAGAATTAGAATTGGTGCATTTTTTAAAATTGCCCTAGCAATAGCAATACGTTGCCGCTGACCACCAGAAAGCTTTACGCCACGTTCACCCACCAAAGAATTATAGCCATGCGGTAACTTAGTAATAAATTCATGAGCATGGGCACGCTTAGCAGCTTCGACTACCTGTACGTCAGAAGCATCTATCAAACCGTAGCGAATGTTATCCATTAAACTACGATGAAACAGCGAAGGGTCCTGTGGCACCATGCCAATAGCGCTACGCAGGCTATCTTGTGTAACATCTTTAATGTTCTGACCATCAATTTCAATATGCCCCTTTGAAACATCATAAAGACGGATAATTAGATTCACAAAGGTAGACTTACCACCACCAGAATACCCAACCAAACCGACTTTTTGTCCTGATTCTATGGTCACCGATTTGTTTTGAAAAATTGCTTCAGAACCACTGTAGTGAAACTTAACATTTTCAAACGAGATGCAACCATCCCTTACCGATAACTCACATGCATCAGGCTTATCTTGAATTTCAGGAGAATCCTCTAACATTATGAGCGCCTGATCTACAGCACCCCAATTTTCCACAAAATCTCGTAACATGTGAGAAATTGTATATAATCTATCAAACATTCTGAAATTGAGCATAAAAACAAGAGTAAAATCCCCAGGCGTTATAATATTTTTGCCATTCAAGTGAATAAGAAATATCAAAAAGCCGATGGTATAAATTGATACAATAACCCCTTGCACAATGTAAAAATTCATTAGGTAATAACCTTCTGCCTGAGCTTTTTCTATAAAAACTTGCGAAGATTTTTGAAATGCTTGTTTTTCAAAATTAAACCTACCAAATAGCTTTACATTAAGAATGTTAGCCAAGTAATCAGCCAAATGGCCAAATACACTTGATTTTGCCTCAGCATATGTTTTTGACAAAGGTATAACGTTACGTAACCCAAAATATGTAATCGCTAAAAACGTGACTATCCACAAAAGTAAACCTAAAGCAAACAGAACGTGTACGTAGAATAGTAAAATTAAAGTTATGATAACTGTAAGAGCAAATTGGATAAATTCATAATTCACTATAAAAATAATTTTATGAATATAGTTAAAGGCATCACCTATTTTAGAAACTATACCGCCACTTAATTTATTTTGAAAAAAAACATATGGATAGTTTGAAATTTTATCAGTAAACAAAGAGATTATTCTCACCCTAAGTGGAGAGTAAAATCTGATTATAAGCCAATCACTACAAGACCAAGCTGCCATTTTCAAAACTTCAAAAACAGCAAAAGCTATAACGATGTACCAAATATTTACTGCAGATGGATTTACAGCGCTATCAATCAAAAACTTAATAAGATAAGGCTTAACACTAGCATCAATGGCAACAATGAACATCATGGCAATAATACCAAATAGATATAATCTATAAGGCTTGGTTGCTTCTAAAATAAACCTAATAACACGCATTTTTATTCATTCCCATCGTCTAACAAAAAACCGCCAACTTGCGATTCCCATAAATTCTTAAAGGTACCGCCGCGATCTAATAATTCATGACAGCTACCATCTTCTATAATTTGACCTTTATCAAATACTAGAATACGGTCCATATGCAGTAAGGTAGAAAGCCTATGGGCAATAACAATTGTTGTTTTTCCTTGCATTAATTCCCACAGGGATTTTTGAATATCGCTTTCTGTTAACGAATCAAGCTGCGATGTAGCTTCATCCAAAATTAAGATTGGTGCATTTTTTAAAATTGCTCTAGCAATAGCAATACGTTGTCGTTGACCTCCAGAAACTTTTACACCACGTTCACCCACTAAAGACTGGTAACCTTGCGGTAACCTAGTAATAAACTCATGGGCATAGGCACGCTTTGCAGCTTCAACTACCTGTGCATCAGATGCACCAACCAAACCATAGCGAATGTTATCCATTAAACTACGATGAAACAATGACGGGTCTTGAGGAATCATACCAATTGCGGCCCTTAAGGAGTCTTGGGTAACATCCTTAATATTTTGATCATCAATCAAAATACGGCCGTCGTTAACATCATAAAGACGTAAAATCAGGTTCACAAAAGTAGACTTACCGCCACCAGAATACCCAACCAAACCAACTTTTTGTCCTGGATAAATAGTTACCGATGTATTTTGAAATAACGCCTCATTTCCTTTGTAATGAAACTTAACCTTATCAAAAATAATACCACCATGGCTTACAGATAATTCCGTAGCATTTGGTATATCAACAAACTCAGGATCTGACAAAATAGCCTTTAAAGCTTGTGTGATCTTACCTAGATATTTAGTAAATTGAGAAAAATCTCTAGCAACTTCCCACAAAAAATCAACTATAGCAACGTTAAGCACAAGCACTAAGGCAAAGTCACCAATACTAACCCAACCTTCTTGACGACCCTTTAGTAGAAAGTAAAGATTAACCCCTAGCAACATGCAAAAAGAATAACCATAAAGAACCCACATCCAAAAAAATGACCATTGCAATTTTTGTTCAGCCTTTACTGTTGCCTCAAATGTCTCACTCAATGATTTTTTTTCGCTTCGCCTGGCGCTGAATAGGCGAACAGACAAAGAATTTGAAAGTACATCAACCACTTTACCAGTAATTATTGAACCATATTCTGACCAGTCATCCGCCAGCACAGTCAAACGCTTAGAAATAAATATAGCAAAAACTGTAAAAATAACTGTCCAACCAAGTGTAAATAAAGCAAACCTAATGTTTACTTGCCACAAGGTACAAATCGCAAAAATTAAAGCCAATCCATGACTAAAAAAACGATCAATTGCAATTTGCACAATATCAGGCACATTACCAGTTAAGTCATTCACCTTATTTGCCAGGCTTCCAGAAAAATTATTTTGAAAATAATTGTGACTTTTATCCAACAAAAGCCCTAATGATTCGTTTGCAATTTTTGCCCGAAGTTTAGGAAACATATTTATTTGCACAAAATAATCATATATCCGCCAAGAGGTGGATAAAATAAAATTCATTAACAGATAGCAAATGGATGGAATTGCCAGATACTGAAAAACATTCTGCTCAGAGCTTTCGGTAGCTCTATCAAGAATCACCTTTAATATGTATGGCTTAACAGAAGTGTCTATAGCAAGAACTATAGCCGCACCAAACATTACAAATAATGCACCTGGAAATGATTTTAGCATTTTTACGATGTATAAAAATACGCTCTTCGTAGTAATCTCAGCTTTCATACGCGATCTCCCCACTCCAACCCTATATTGTAACTTTTTCTATATCAAAATTCAAATTAGGAATATAAATTAGATTCAAACTATTGTTTTGAAATTATGATGTATAAAAAATCTTACTTTAAGTCATTAACCACCCAAGGTAGCATGTCTGCTATTTTGCTATTGCTAAATGCATGCTCCATAGAAGTCAGTCAAACAACGCAAACTGCAACAATTCAAAAATACCATAGACAAACAATCCAAATTCCAAATAATAAAAATATTGTACTCGTCGGTGGCTGTTTTGATATTTTACATTTCGGTCATATCGAATTTTTAAAAAATGCAAAAGCAACAGGCAACTATTTAGTAGTAGCTTTAGAACCAGATGAAAGTATCACTAACTACAAACGTCGAACACCAACCCATAACCAAAAAGAACGTGCTGATATTTTAGCAGCTCTACGTTTTGTAGATCACGTAGTTTTACTACCAGTATTAAAAGGTTTTGTTGATTACAATCAATTAGTTGAAAACATTAAACCACAAGTTATTGCGATAACTGCAGATGATCCACAAATTGCCAACAAACAAAAGCAAGCAAATTCAGTCGGGGCAATCGTTATGATAGTTGCACCCAGGCTAGGTAATTTTTCAAGCACAAAAATTAAGGAAAAATAATATTGTTACTAAAATGCCACCAAATTTTATTAAATATTAGTTAATTTGAAAATTTGACACATTCTTAAACTTTGCCATCTACACTTTTAATGTACGGGATAAATTTTTTAAAGGAGTAGATACCAATGCAGTTTAATTTAAGACTTTTCCAAATAGCACTTTTAGCTGAAGTATGTTTAACCTCATTTGGTTATAGCGCCTCCCGGGATGCTGTTGCAGCAAGTGATTTTCTTCCAATTGAAGATGCTGTAGTAGAGCCACAACCAAAAAGGGTCATAGGACCTGGTCAAGCAGTAAATGATAAAGATTTGCGAACTGAATTTTTCAATGGGTTTGCTGGAGACAAAGTAAAACTTTTAAAGGCTTTGATAGGCATCGCTACTACAAAAGGTGATATAGGATTAGCGCATGAAGCATTTTTAGCAGAGGCCACAGCAAGAGCCTTTTTTACAATGGAATCACTAGATACAATCCGTGTCACAGAAGCAATAACATCAAGTGGTGAAAAAGTACTATTAGTAGATCATCTTTTAAATATAGCTAGGTGCGGCGCAAAGCAGCAGCTACTTCCAATTAAGGTATTTACCGCATTTGCAGTACCACGCACTCTACACATAGAACCTGCTGATTTACCTGGAGCCTTGAGAATTGCCCCTGCAGCCTCTACTTTACCAACTTCAGAAAGTGTCTATGTACTAAATGTTCGATCAAATCTCGGCAAGGCTGAATTAGATGCAGCATTAGCAAGACCAGACGAAATACTGGTACTAACACAACAAGGTGCAATAGCTGAAAAAACCGCAGAAAGCTACGAACGCTCAGCAAGCTTAGTTAGTTTAGTTGGCAAACTTCGCGGAATATCACCTATAGTTAGCGCATATCTACTATTAGTTAGAACTCAATTAGCTGCAATAGTTCCAGCTGAAGAGAGAGTTGTTCCAGGAACTGTATTTGGTTCTTACTGGGGATCAAGCGTAAGAGAATTTTCTGCCGATCAACAGTTGAAAAGAGCAGCTTTACAAACAAGACAAGAACTAGCGCTTGCGGTATTCGATGCATTCTTTGGAACAATTGCAAAGCCAGCTGCAGTGCCAGTAGCCGTTGATTTTAGAATAGATCAATCCCCCGCCAATCGATTAGTTAGTGCCGTACACGCTGTTCACGCAACCTTACCTGCTATTGTTGCCTCAAATGCATTTACAGTAAACAGCAACGGTACCATTGGCGATGAAGCAGAAAACTCTGCAACAGCGCTAATCTGCGGAGAAACTACAGTGTTCCTTAAACAAGTTTGGGCAGCTGTAATATTAACAGACAATACTGCCATTACTGAATTTGTAGCACCAGTAAAAAAAGTAGCAGAACATAAGGAATAGATAATACAAAAAAGGGAGGCTTTTGCCTCCTTCCTTTTTAATTCATAAATAGGAGATTAAGTAACTCAAACCTCCCTCTCAAACCATTTAATATTTTTTGTACAATACATGGCAGCTGTGATAGCTAAAAACATTCCAATCGCACCAATCAAAAAAGCAATCTCTTCCAAACGCAAGACAATAAATAGATATAAGTAAATACTTATAAGCAAACTTACAAATATCATGCGTTCTGATTTTTTATGCAGAATCCCAAAAGCGTAAAAAGCGATCTGCGATATAATCGCTAGCGATGATACACCATAGGCTACCTCAAAAGGTGCATGTTCCGCAAACGCCGTTAATAAAACCGAAAAACATAATAGCGAGCAAGCAGTAATGAAATATTGAAAAATATGAATTTTAGTTTTTTTGACTACTTCATATAAGAAAAATAATAAAAAGGTATACAACACAAACAAGAAGCTATACTTAGAAGTTCTCTCTGCTTGTTGATAATGATCAGCTGTCTTTAAAAAACGTACGCCCAATTTTTGATCAAACATCCCGTTAGTATTTAGTTCCTCCACGTCAAAGCTCTCATTTAGACTAGTGGCATACGACGATATTGCCCACTGTGCCTCGAAACCTTGCTTGGTAACATTTTTGGTATTAGGTAGAAATTGCCCAGTAAAGCTTGGGTCTGGCCAGTTAGAACATAATTCAATCTTATTTTCTTTAGCAATTGGCAATAAACTGAGCGATTCAGAACCTTTAATATTGATATTGAAAGTTACATTAAGAGGCTCATTTTGGTTGATTGAGGTAAGCGGCGCATGCACTCCCTTAAAACTTACAGTACTGCTTGATTGAACATGAATATCTGAATTGTTGATTTTTAAGGTGACCTTATTCAATCCCTTTATGTCTTTAACAAAGAGAGCAACTTTTGCCTGATCCCAATGGATAGTTTTATTTGCAATTTGATACTGTTTTATAGCTAAAAATTTACAGGTTAATTCAAGCTCAGATTGATAGACAAGCACATCAAAAATACCACGTCGGCGAATTTCCGGGGTCACCATGCCATTTGCGTTAAGCTGACTTGGTGCAAAAATCATACGCCCGACTTTATCTTTTTTAAGATCGTCCGTATACGGAATAATTAAGACAGGGCCAATAATAGTTTGTGGGCCCGCCCATGCCAAAGCAATATTCTCCTTAGCTTTATACAAAAGAGATTTGCGATCTCGTATTGTGCTATCAAGCCCATAAGAAGCAATGAAAAAAGCCAAACCCACCAGCGTTATCATAGCAAGCTTTATAGTCAGATAATTATCTTTTAAAAGTGTTGGCTGGGGATTACTTGTCATTTTAGTTACTTATTTTGATACTAATATAGACACAATATAGACTTAAATTGATACTTTGCAAATAAAAAATTACTTAATGCACAAGATTTACTTTGCTATATCCAGAGATTATCAAGTTAAGATTATATAAAACTCAAAAATCTCTCGCTACAAATTTCGCCACAAACAAAAAAGGGAGCACAAATGCTCCCTTTTAATTTTAGTAAAATCTAGCTTTAAGCAACTTCAGCCTGAACAACAGCCACTTGAGTTGGATCAAAGTCTACAAATTCGATAATCGCCATTGGTGCATTATCACCATAACGGAATCCAGCTCTTACTATTCTCGTATATCCGCCTTGGCGACTAGCAAACCTAGTTCCCATGCCATCCATCAATTTCTTGACCACATCTTGATCTTGCAATTGTGAAACAGCCTGACGACGGCAATGCAGTCCGCCACGCTTAGCTAATGTGATCAATTTTTCCACAACCGGACGTAGATCTTTAGCTTTTGGCAAAGTTGTTTTAATTTGTTCATTCTTAATTAAAGCTTGCGCAAGATTTTTGAACATAGCTTTTCTATGTTCCTTTGTTCTGTTAAATTTGCGCCCTGACATTCCGTGTCTCATGAGGATTTCTCTCTTCTAAGTTTCAGTTAAATGGATCTTCTAAAGATTTTGCTAATTCATCTATATTCTCTGGTGGCCAGTTTGGCACTGTCATACCAAATCCAAGCCCCATCATTGAAAGCACTTCTTTAATTTCATTTAAGGACTTACGACCAAAGTTTGGCGTACGCAACATTTCTGGTTCAGAACGTTGCACCAAATCACCAATGTAATAAATATTTTCATTCTTCAAGCAATTTGCAGAACGAACAGAAAGCTCTAATTCATCAACTTTCTTTAACATATTACGGTTAAATGGCAATGGCTCACCACGACGCTCTGTCATACCAGCAGGTTTTGGTTCTTCAAAATTAATAAATTGTTGCAATTGGTCTTGCAAAATTCTTGACGCATAAGCAATTGCATCATCTGGTGTTATAGAACCATCAGTCGTCAAAGTTAAATTTAGCTTGTCATAATCTGTGCGCTGCCCCACACGTGTTTGATCAACTTTATAAATAACACGCTTAATCGGGCTAAAAATTGCATCAATTGGAATCAACCCAATTGTTTTGTCTTCAGATTGTTGAGCTGCCGCTGGAACATATCCCTTACCATTTTGCACAGTAAGTTCCATAACCACATGACCACCTTCGTCTACATGGCAAATAACCATATCAGGATCTAAAATTTCAATCTCTGAAGAATGCTGAACATCTTTAGCTGTAACAACGCAAGGACCTTTTACGTCAATACGCATACGCTTTGGCATTTCTGAATTTAAACGAACACCAAGTGTCTTTAAATTTAAAATAATATCTGCAACATCTTCACGGACACCAGGTATTGTTGAAAATTCATGCAAAACGCCATCAATTTTTATTGATGTAATTGCAGAACCTTGCAATGAGGATAACAAAACACGGCGAAGGGCGTTACCTAAAGTAAGGCCAAACCCTCTTTCTAGAGGCTCTGCTATTACACTGGCTTCTCTAAGATCTGAGGTAAGATATTCTACCTGAATCTTGGAAGGCTTAATCATCGATTGCCAATTTCTTTCAATCACAATTATTCTCTTTCTTTATTCATTTATACTAAAAACAAAGCTCTACACACGACGGCGCTTACGTGGGCGCACACCATTGTGTGGAACTGGAGTAACATCACGTACAGAAGATATCGTAAATCCAACAGATTGCAAAGAACGCAATGCAGTTTCTCTACCAGACCCTGGGCCTTTCACAATAACTCTAACATTTTTCATGCCATGTTCTTGAGCTTTTTTAGCCGCATCTTCAGCTGCAATTTGTGCTGCGTAAGGAGTTGACTTACGAGATCCCTTGAATCCCATCATGCCTGAAGTAGACCACGAAACAACATTACCTGCTTCGTCAGTCACGCTCACCAATGTGTTATTGAATGTTGCATTAACATAAACAATACCATTGATGATATTTTTTCTTTCACGGCGTTTAACACGAGCAACAGATTTTTGTGCCATAATTTATAATACCTTAAGTTTATTTACCAACCATTTTTTTACCGGCAATGGCAACAGCCTTACCTTTGCGAGTACGAGCATTTGTATGCGTACGCTGACCACGGACAGGCAATCCTTTACGATGCCTTAAGCCACGATAACAACCAAGATCCATCAAGCGCTTAATATTCATGCTTACTTCACGGCGCAAATCGCCTTCTACTTTATGATTTGCATCAATTACTTCACGAATCCTTAAAACTTCTTGATCTGTCAAAGAATGAACGCGTTTTTCACCATCCACACCTGCTTTTTCAATAATGTTTGTGGATTTATCTTTACCAATTCCATAGATATAGGTCAAAGCAATCCATACTTTTTTTTGGGTTGGAATGTTTACACCAGCAATACGTGCCACGGTTAGCTCCTTACAATGCGTTTACAATTTGTTCTGTTACTTTTTCCAACGATGCACGCGCATCTAGCACCGTTAGAATTCCTCGCTTTTGGTAAAAATCCTTAAGCACGGATGTTTCCTCTAAAAAATACTTGAAGCGGTTTTTCAAAATCGCCTCGTTATCATCGTTGCGCTTAATCAAATTAGTACTCGCACAACTATCACAAACTCCCTCTTTTTTTGGAGGGTTCGTCTGCAGATTATACACGGCTCCACAATCTTTACAAGTGATTCTGTTTAAAATTCTTTGCAAAAGCTCTTCAGCCTCTATGTCAAAATAAAAAACTTTTTCTATTTTTCCATTGGTTTCTGCAAGAATTTGATCAAGAAAAAGTGCTTGATCTATCTTCCGCGGATATCCATCGAATAATATACTATTTCCACTATACTTTTCAATGTCTTTCTTTATCGCTTTGTTAACCAATTCAGTTGGAGCTAAAGCCCCTTTTTCCAAGGTTACTTTGAGCTGATTACCCAATTCTGATCCACTAGCAGATTCTTTACGCAATAGATCACCCGTAGACAAATGGTGAAAACCGTATTTCTTCACCAGTAGCTCTGCTTGTGTACCTTTTCCACATGCAGGTGGTCCTAAAAAAACCACATGCATTACATCTTACCTTTGGCCTTTGCCTTTTTAATAAGACCCTCATACTGATGAGCCATCAAATGAGATTGTATCTGTGTAATTGTTTCCATGGTAACGCTAACCACAATTAAAATTGTGGTTCCACCAAAATAAAATGGCAAGGAAACACGACTATAAATAAAATCTGGGAGCACGCATATAGAGGCAAGAAACAAAGCACCAACTACAGTCAAACGTGTCAAAACGTAATCCAAATACTCAGCAGTAGGTTTACCTGGACGCACACCAGGAATATAGTTACCCATTTTGCGAAGATTTTCAGAAGTCTCATTTGGATTGAACATCAACGCCGTATAAAAGAATGCAAAGAAAATAATCAATGATGCAAAACAAGTCATATACACAGGATGTCCATGTGAAAATATGGAACCAATATACCCCAAAACTCCATCAGTAGATGTTGTTCCTGCAAAGCCAGATATTGTAGCAGGTAACAACAAAAGTGATGACGCAAAAATTGGAGGAATAACACCAGCACTATTCAACTTCAATGGCAAATGAGATGTTTGTGCCACCGCTGGCATATTAACCGCTACTTGGCGCTTTGGATACTGAATCAAAATCCGACGTTGTGCTCTTTCCATAAAGACAACATATGCAATAACCGCAGCTACTAAGAACAATATCCCTAAAATTACCACAACTGACAATGCACCTTGCCTGCCTAATTCAAAAGTACTAAAGACTGCTTGCGGAAGATTTGCCACGATACCAGCATAAATAACTAGAGAAATACCATTGCCTAGCCCTCTAGAGGTAATCTGCTCTCCAAGCCACATAATAAATAAGGTGCCGCCAGTTAAAATAACAACTGTAGACAAATGGAACATAAAGCCAGGTTCAAGAACAGCTGGCCCAGACGCACCGTGCATTTTCTCTAGACCAACCGAAATACCATAAGCCTGAACCATCGCCAAAAGAACTGTGCCATAGCGAGTATATTGGTTAAGTTTACGCCTTCCAGCTTCACCTTCTTTTTTCAAGGCTTCCAAATGTGGAGAAATAGATGTCATTAACTGCACAATAATGCTCGATGAAATATACGGCATAATGTTCAAGGCCAAAATAGTCATACGACTAATTGAACCACCAGAAAACATATCAAGAATACCAAGAATTCCACCAGCGTTGCTGCGCACAAACTCTTGGATAACCAATGGGTTAATCCCAGGTAAAGGGATATATGTACCTAAACGGTAAATAGCTAGAGCCACTAGCGTAAACCATATGCGTTTTTTTAGATCTTCTGCTTTTGCGAAAGTAGCAAAGTTTACATTTGCAGCAAGTTGCTCAATAGCTGACGACATTCTATTTCCTTTATTCTGTTACTAATTCGCCACCGCTCTCAGCGACTAGTGCTTGAGCCGCTTTTGTTGCTTTCGTTACCGCATAGGTAAACTTAGCACTTGGCTTGCCGTTTGCTAGCAATGAGATTTCATGCAAATATTTTGGCATATAACCAACTTTTACCAAGAGCTCTCTGTCAACCTTTCCTCCAGCTTTTATTAAGCCATTCTCAAGCAACAAATTCACTTTGTTAAAATCTAGTTCATATTTTTTTGTAGCATGAATATTATTAAAACCACGCTTTGGTAATCGACGGTATATTGGGTTTTGACCACCTTCAAATCCATTCAGGGACACACCTGAACGTGCTGTCTGACCTTTTCCACCTTTACCAGATGTTTTACCTAAACCAGAAGCTATACCACGACCTAGCAATTTTGCTTTGGTGCGAGCCCCTTTATTATCACGTATGTTACTAAGAGTAAAAGTCATACTTCACCTACTCACTTACAATATGCACCATGTGGCGCACTTTACGAATTAATCCCTGTACTTCTGGAGAATCAACTAATTCTCTAGTCGCATTAATTTTTCCCAAACCCAATGCCTTAAGGTGTAACTTTTGCTTGCCTTCTCTACGAATAGGACTACCAATTTGTTGCACTTTTACTGTGGTTGATGATATCTTTTTTTTCATTCCAGCACCTATTGATTAGCTGTTGCTGATGCACCATCACGGCGGACTAAAACATCAGATATTTTTTTACCAAGCTTGCTGGCAATGACCTTTGGTGAAGAAACGCTCTCAAGCGCCTGAAAAGTAGCACGAACCATATTGTGGTAGTTATTAGTACCATTAGATTTACTAACAACATCGTGAATTCCCAAAGCTTCAAAAATAGCACGCATTGGTCCACCGGCGATCACACCTGTACCAGCTGGAGCAGCACGCAAAACAACGATACCTGCACCACATCTTGCTTTTACATCATGGTGTAAAGTACGACCTTCACGAAGAGGAACTCTGATCATAGAACGCTTTGCTTTATCAACAGCCTTCTTCACTGCGTCTGGAACTTCACGTG
This sequence comes from Candidatus Finniella inopinata, assembly GCA_945860985.1. Classification (GTDB taxonomy): domain Bacteria; phylum Pseudomonadota; class Alphaproteobacteria; order Paracaedibacterales; family CAITNM01; genus CAITNM01. The sequence goes on along the minus strand of CAMASM010000009.1, from coordinate 8,229 downwards.
CTTTTCCGGTTGCATAACCAACACGCCCTTTACAATCACCAACGACTACTAGAGCAGAAAAACGCATAGTCTTACCGCCCTTAACAACTTTTGTAACACGCCTGACGTTTACTAATTTTTCTACAATTTGCTCGTCACGCTCACGTGATTCGCTGCCTGCTTTAGAACGAGAATCGCCGCCTTTGCCGCGAGACTCTTTTGAGCGAGGTTCGTTACTTCCTTTTGTTTGCTTAGCCATAACCTATCCTTAAAACTTCAAACCAGCTTCACGAGCTGCATCTGCTAATGCTTTTACACGCCCATGATATAAATAACCAGAACGATCAAAAACTACTTTCTCAATACCTTTAGCTAAAGCAAGTTCAGCAATTTTTTTGCCAATAAACTTAGCGGCATCTATGTTTGAACCACTCTTTAAAGAGCTCCCTGGTTTTCCCACAGTGCCAACAAGCACCAAGCTTCTTGAACCTTCTTGATCAACAATTTGAGCATAAGTATGCTGGTTAGTACGATGAACACACAATCTTGGAGTACCAACTGATACTTTATTTAATTTTGTGCGGATGCGTTGTTTGCGTCGCTGTTGTAGCTGAGCTGAACTTAACATGGCTACTTCTTCTTTCCTTCTTTACGAATGATAAACTCGGTTTCCCTTATTACGCCCTTGCCTTTATAAGGCTCTGGCTTTCTAAATTGACGTAGACGTGCACCAACTGAACCAACCAGCTGCTTATCATAGCCAGTTATAGCGATAGAGGTTGGCTTTTCGCACTTAATTTCAATTCCCTGTGGAATGTCATAAACAATATCATGACTGTAGCCAAGCTGCAAAGTTAATTTACTTCCAGCAACTGCAGCACGATAACCAACCCCTACAAGGTTGATGTTCAATGTAAAGCCTTTATCAAAACCTTTTACTATATTTGAAAGGTTACGCTGAGTTGTTCCCCATAAAGAACGCCCTTTTTGAGTCATTTCCTTAGGGGTTACTAAAAAACCTTTTTCAGTTTTTTCGCAGTTAATGCAATCAGGAACCACATAATCTTTTGATGCAGCCTTACCTTTTATTGTTACAACATTGCCAACCTGAGATAGTGTAACTCCGATGGGCAAAATAACTTCATGTTTTCCAACACGTGACATGACCAAATCCTTCTAAAATACTCTACACAAAATTTCGCCACCTACGGAAAGTTCGCGAGCTTTTGCATCTGAGATTATACCTTTATTCGTTGACAAAATAGAAATACCCAAACCATTTGCCACTTTTGCAAGAGTAGAAATTGATGAATACACACGACGCCCAGGCTTAGAAACACGATCTATTGTACGTATAACTGCCGTGCTGTCATGATACTTTAATTCAATCTGCAATTGTCTATGGCCATTTGGCGCGTCTTCTACTCGATACGTACGAATATAACCTTCTTCTTCAAGAACTTTTACAAGCCCTTCTTTTTCTATAGAATAAGGACATGGAACAGATTGCTTTTTAGCTCTTTGTCCGTTACGAATGCGAGTTAATAAATCCGCAATAGGATCAGTCATTGTCATAATTTTTTACCAACTTGATTTAGTTAAGCCAGGAATCATTCCTTGATTGCCTAGTTCACGCAATGCAATGCGTGATATTTTGAATTTACGGTAGAATCCATGGGGACGTCCACTAATTTCGCAACGATTTCTAACACGAGTCAAAGAAGCATTTCTTGGCTTCATAGCAAGTTTTATTGTCGCACGAATACGATCTTCTAAGGGTAATTCCCTATTACTAATCGTTAATTTTAAAGCATCTCTAGCTGGACGCTGGTTTTTAGCCATCCCTATTCGGCGTTTATTTTTTTGAATCGAACTGATCTTTGCCATTCTTCTACCTTTGAATTGGGAAATTTAATGCTTTAAGCAAAGCTAAGGCATCTGCGTCATTCTTTGCAGTTGAGCAAATTGTAATATCCATACCTCTAACCTTATCAACTTTATCATAGTTAATTTCAGGGAATATTAGCTGCTCCTTAAGACCTAAAGAATAATTACCGTTTCCATCGAAACTCTTACCCGATAACCCTCTAAAGTCGCGAACTCGTGGTAGAGCTATATTGATTAAACGATCAATAAATTCATACATACGTTCTTTACGCAAAGTCACTTTAACGCCAAGGTTCATACCTTCACGAACCTTAAAACTTGCTATAGATTTTTTAGCTTTTGTAATTACTGGCTTTTGGCCTGCAATAGCTATCAAATCGTCATACGCAGCCTGAACTTTCTTGCTATCTTGCGTTGCTTCAGGAACGCACATGTTAATAACAATTTTATCAAGTTTTGGAACTTGCATAACGTTTGTATACCCAAGCTCTTTTTGAAGAGATTGCTTTATTTGGGTCTCATACAATTTTTTTGACGCACTCATGACTATACCTTCGAAACTACATTGCCGGTTTTTTTGAAAAAGCGCTCACGCTTTCCCTCGGCATTTAAACGAACACCAACTTTTTCAACCTTATCTGTTTGAGAATTTACAATCCCCACATTAGATACATGAATTGGCAAAATTTTATCAACTTTTCCACCTTGTGGATTTTCAGCAGACTGTTTTACGTTACGTGTATATTTATTAACACCATCAACAACTAGTTTAGTCTCACCTAAAATAACCTTCTGCACAACACCACGGCGACCAACATCGCGACCCGTCATAACCTCTACAAGGTCACCTTTTTTCACTTTAAAACGAACTTGTGTCATTACAGCACCTCGGGAGCAAGAGAAATAATTTTCATGTAACCAGCAGACCTTAATTCACGAGTCACTGGACCAAATATACGGCTACCTATTGGTTCACCCTGTTTGTTGATCAAAACTGCCGCATTTTTATCGAAGGAAATCAAAGAACCATCAACACGCTTAACAGACTGTTTTGTTCTAACAATAACTGCCCTATAAATGTCGCCTTTTTTAACCTTACCTTTTGGCATTGCATCTTTTACAGTAACAACGATTATATCGCCTACTGAAGCATATCTACGCTTAGAGCCACCTAAAACTTTAATACAAAGGACTTCCTTCGCACCAGAGTTATCTGCAACTTCTAATCTACTCTCTGATTGAATCATAACGTTACCTTACTTCGATATTTTCTCTTGAGCTACCCAAGTCTTCGTTTTAGAAATTGGGCTTGATTCAACAATTCGTACAACATCACCAATATTGAATACATTCGCCTCATCATGCGCTGCATATTTTTTATGACGTTTAACGTACTTACGATAAACAGGATGCATAACATCTCGTTCAACTTTAACAATAACAGTTTTTGCAGCTTTGTTACTTACTACAACACCCTGCAATACACGACGTGGCATACTAAACTCTCTCTTATGCTGACTTTAATTGAGTCAATTTTGTTTTTACTCTAGCGTAATCCCTGCGACATTCACGTGCACGAGATGGCTTTTCTAAACTGCCTTCTGCTTTTTGCATACGTAAATTAAAAAGCTCTTTTTTAATTGAAATTAAATTTTCAACCAAAACACTTTTATCTTTATTATCTAATTCTTTAAACTTCACAGCAATCACCGCTCTTTAATATAGTCTTAAACTAATCTTTTTACAAACTTTGTTTCAATAGGAAGCTTTGCAGCAGCTAACTTAAAAGCATTTTCAGCAATATCTTCAGAAACACCATCTAATTCGAACATGATCTTACCAGGTTTTACCCTACATGCCCAGAATTCAATTGAACCTTTACCGCTACCCATACGAACTTCTGCTGGTTTCTTTGAAACCGGAAGATCTGGGAAAATGCGAATCCAAACTTTACCAACACGGCGAATATAACGTGTTATAGCGCGACGCGCCGACTCAATTTGACGCGCTGTAATACGAGCAGGTTCCAAGGCTTTTAAACCAAACGCACCATAACTTACACTAAAACCTGCCTTAGCAACTCCGTGTATTTTTCCTTTGAACGCTTTGCGAAACTTTGTTTTTTTTGGAGACAACATAGCTAAATTCCCTATACTACAGAAGCACGTTTATCATGAATCATTGGGTCGTGTTCTTTAATTTCACCCTTATAGATCCAAATTTTAATTCCAATTGCGCCATAAGTTGTTTGCGCTGTTGCTACCCCATAATCAATATCGGAGCGCAATGTGTGCAAAGGAACGCGTCCTTCGCGATACCATTCCATACGCGCAATTTCCGCTCCGGACAAACGTCCTGAAGCATTAACACGAATACCTAAAGCACCCATACGAAATGCTGTCTGCATACCACGCTTCATTGCACGGCGGAAAGAAACACGACGCTCAATTTGTTGAGCAATTCCTTCAGCAACTAATTTCGCATCTATCTCTGGCTTACGAACTTCCACGATATTAATCGCAGCTTCTGCATTTGCCAAAGTACCTATATGTTTTTTTAGCTTTTCAATATCCGCGCCTTTTTTACCGATCAACACACCCGGACGCGCTGCATGAATTGTAACACGCGCTTTCTTTGACGGACGTTCGATCACAACACGAGAAATTCCCGCTTGCAAAAAATTCTTTTCGACGTATTCACGGATTGCAAAATCTTGATGCAAAAAATTTGCATAATCTTTAACTGAAAACCATCGAGAATCCCAAGTTTTATTGATCCCAAGACGAAACCCAATTGGATTAACTTTTTGACCCATACTAAACTCTTTCCTCTGAGGTTTTTTCAGTCACCACAATACGAAGGTGACTAAAGAACTTATTAATAATTGCATTGCGTGAGCGACCACGTGCCTGAAAGCGTTTCATACAAACACCTTTACCAACAAAAGCCTCTTCAACATACAAATTATCAACATCCAAGTTGTGATTGTTTTCAGCATTTGCAACAGCTGATCTTAAAGCCTTTAAAACATCATGAGCAATACGCTTTTGTGAAAACTTCAACGCATTCATCGCTTTATCTACCTTAATACCGCGTATTGTCTGAGCAACCAAATTCAACTTACGTGGACTTACACGAATGTTGCGCAACTCTACATGTGCAGATTTTAAACCTACCAACATAACTACCTCTTAGACTTTTTATCAGCGCCGTGACCATGATAAGTTCTTGTTGGCGCAAATTCGCCAAGTTTATGACCTACCATATTCTCAGATACCAATACTGGAATAAACTTTTGCCCATTATAAACACCAAACGTTGCCCCAACGAATTGTGGGATAATGGTCGAACGACGAGCCCAAGTTTTAATAACATCTTTACGACCGGAAGCTTTTACAACTTCTACTTTTTTTAACAGATACCCATCAAAAAAAGGGCCTTTCCACACTGACCTTGGCACAATTTCCTCCGTTACGCTTTACGACGGCGTACAATCATTTTAGCTGTACGCTTATTATTACGAGTTTTCTTACCTTTTGTTTTGATACCCCATGGAGTAACTGGATGACGTCCACCAGAGGTACGACCTTCACCACCACCATGCGGGTGATCAATTGGGTTCATCGCCACACCACGAACTGTAGGTCTAACACCCAACCAGCGCATACGACCAGCCTTACCGTAAGAACGGTTAGAATGATCTTGGTTTGACATAGCACCAATTGATGCAAAACATTCACCATTTACCAAACGAACTTCGCTTGATGCCAATTTCATAATCACGTTGTGACCATCACGCCCCATAATCTGAGCATAGCTACCAGCCGACCTTGCCATTTGGCCACCTTTGCCAACCTTCAATTCAACGTTATGTACAAGTGAACCAATTGGAACATTCTTTAAACGCATTGAATTACCTGGCTTAACGTCAACCTTATCGCCTGACACAACTTGATCACCAGCTTTTAGACGTTGAGGAGCCAAAATATAGCGCTGTTCACCATCTTCATATTTAATCAAAGCGATAAACCCTGTACGGTTTGGATCATATTCCACTCGCTCAACTATAGCAACCATATCATGCTTATCACGACGAAAGTCCACCAAACGATAACTTTGCTTATGCCCACCACCACGATTCCATATTGTAGTACGCCCATAGTTATTATGGCCACTTATTGAAGACTTACCAACTGTAAGAATCTTTAATGGACCACCTTTCCATAGCTCGGAACGATCAATATTAACGAGCTGGCGCTGCGATTGTGTAGTTGGCTTATACTTTTTTAATGCCATTTTACGCCCCTAGACCAGTTGCTATTGAATCACCTGTTTTCAAGCGAACAATTGCTTTTTTTGTATTTTGTCTTTGACCCTTACGGCCACGAAATACTCTTGTTTTACCCATACGATTCATTGTGTTTACTGATTCAACAGTCACATTAAACAAAGTTTGAATAGCTGTCTTAATGTCAGCTTTAGTAGCTGACGGCAACACTTCAAATGTATAGCGATTATTTTCTATAGCTGCCTGAGTTTTTTCCGTCACCATTGGGCGCTTAATTACCTCGTGCAAATCTAATTTCATTTGTTTTTCATTACTCATTTTAAGCGCTCCTCTAATGCTTTTGCTGCATCTGATGTTAGAACAACTTTTTCCTTACGCATAATATCGTAAACATTGGCACCAATTTGAGGCACTATATCCAACCCTACAACGTTACTGATTGATCTAGCGAAATTCACATCAACTGAGTCATTTGCAACAAACAAAACAGAACCTGAATGTAACGCCACCGAAATAGATGTATTTATCTTTGGCAATTCTGCATTCAAATTATCGATGATAATCAAGTTACCAGACTGAACCTTAGCAGACAACGCCATGCGCAAACCAAGTTTTCTAACTTTCTTAGGAAGATCATATTCATGTGAGCGAACAACCGGACCAAATATAATACCACCCTTACGAAATTGAGCACCACGGCGAGCACCATGACGTGCACTGCCTGTTCCTTTTTGCTTGTAAATCTTCCTTGTAGAACCACTTACTTCGCTTCTAACTTTAACCTTGTGATTTCCAGAACGACGCTTAGCTAATTGCCATGTAACTACACGAGAGATAATATCTTCACGTGGAGTCAATCCATAGACATAATCATCTAATTCAATATCGCCAACTGCTTTGGCATTCTGATCGACAACTTTCAATTTCATGACAATAACCTATCTTGCAACTTTAATCGCATCGCGAACATACACAATGCCATTTTTTGAACCTGGGACACTTCCGCGAATAAATAACAATCCACGATCTGCATCAATTTCTTCAACGACCAGATTTAAGGTTGTAACACGAACTGCCCCCATATGTCCAGGCATTTTCTTATTTTTAAAGACTTTTCCTGGATCTTGACGATTACCAGTTGAACCTATTTCACGGTGGCTCACTGACACACCATGCGAAGCAGGCATACCACCAAAACCATGACGCTTCATACCACCAGCAAAACCTTTACCAACAGAAGTACCAGCTATATCAACTAACTGCCCTTTAGAAAAATGAGTTACCTCTATTTTTGCACCTGCATCAAGCATATTTGATGGACTTACACGAAACTCACGCAATAAGCGCATTGGCTCCAATTCTTTTTTTTCAAAAAACGTACGTAAAGGCTTTGAAAGCTTACTTGCTGGAACTGTTTCAGTTCCCAATTGAAGCGATGAATAGCCATCTTTGTGAACTGTTTTTTGAGAAACTACCACACAAGGTTTTACCTGGACAACGGTTACAGCCACTTGGGCACCTTGTTCATTAAATAACTGGGTCATACCCAACTTACGTCCGATTAATCCACTACGCATAGGACCCTACCTCTTTACAACTTAATTTCAACATCCACACCGGATGCCAAATCAAGTTTCATTAACGCATCAACAGTTTGAGGCAACCAATCCACAATATCAATTACTCTCTTGTGAGTACGAATTTCGAATTGTTCACGTGACTTTTTGTCGATGTGCGGTGAACGGTTCACCGTAAATTTTTGTATGTGAGTAGGCAAAGGTATAGGACCACGAACATTCGCCCCAGTACGTTTTGCTGTACTTACAATTTCCTTAACAGACTGATCCAACAATCGATGGTCGTACGCCTGTAAACGAATTCTTATGCTTTGACCTTCCATAATACTCGACCTCTAATCCATCCCTATTTTATTTTTTAATTTTAGCAACGACACCAGCACCAACGGTACGGCCACCTTCGCGAATTGCGAAACGTAGGCCCTCATCCATGGCAATTGGTGCAATCAATTCAACTTGAACGTTCACATTATCTCCTGGCATTACCATTTCAACACC
>CAMASM010000008.1 GCA_945860985.1 Candidatus Finniella inopinata | reverse complement strand
CCAATGTACGTTTTGTGAAGGGGTTAACATCACAAAATGTGCAAGTAGTGGAAGACTCATTTGTGATTAGGCATAGTCACGAAAGAGAGGGCCCAGGGTAATGTGTTTGATCGCACATTATCAAAGTGGCAACGCTTGGTAATCTTTGTCATTCCTGTGCAAACAGTAATCCACAAATTACTTAAGTCGTAACTGCAGGCTTTGCAAAAAGTCCAAGCAGTTTGTGGTCTTGTTGTATTCATACAGTAAGATGGCAAGCTCAAATACTGAGCTAACTTACACAGTGCGGAACTCTTCAAAAACGAAACGAAAAAAGAATGAGAAAGGAAATGAAGATGATGGAAGATGGAAACAAGCCTTTCTTGCTTTTAATGACCAAACTTTCAACATGGCGGAAAGCCTGGGCTTTGCAAGTCGTCATTGTGAGCTCCGCAGGAGCGTAACAATCCAGCGCATCAATTCAATATTGAAACTACCAACTGGATCGTTACACCCAACTTGCATTGGGTTCACGATGACGGTGTTGGTCATTACGTTTAAGCCTGCCCTTATACCATTTCCCGAAAATATAATTGCTAAAATGGTTCCCCGCAACTCGGACTTACAGTCCTCGGCAGGGACGACAATACCCGTCATCCCTGGCAAGACGTGGCACACGTCGCAGTCCGGAGATCAATTTGTTTAATGCTTATTTATGATGATTGGTATAAGACTCTTTATATATCTGCGAAATGTTAGTTTTACAGCCACTTTCAGTGTCATTCCCGTCCCGATCAAGCCGAGGATAAACTCCAGTGGCAATCTATTTGTATACTAATCTTACGTATATTTAGCTGCAATACTACAATTTATTGTAATATTTCAAAAAACTAATGGTTTGAAAAATCAACTTTGCACACAGAAAATTACATCCATGCAAGGATGGCCTTGGAGCCAATTCCACCACATCCATTCCCACAACATTACCAACTTCAGCCGCCAAACGTATTAAAGGAATAACATCGTACCAGAATAGTCCTCCTGGTTCCGGGGTTCCTGTTGCAGGCATTAGGCTACTGTCAAAACCATCAACATCTATACTTATGTAAATATTTTTCCCTAGAAGGTAACTTTTTATCTTATCAAGATCAACTAAAGCATGTTCTTGGGCTAAATGAATACGTACCCTTTCCGGATTTTCCTTCCAAAAGGCAAACTCATCTTTCGCTATATTTCTAATACCAAAAGAAACCATAGACACGTTTGGATTATCCAAACACCTTCGCAACGCACATGCGTGTGACCAAGGATTCCCAAAATAATGTTCTCTAAGGTCAGCATGAGCATCTACATGAAGAATCACTATCTCGTCATAACGTTTAACAAAAGGACGAATAGCTCCGGCCGTTAATGTGTGCTCCCCTCCAAGGGTAAATGGCATCCCTAATTTTTGATCAAGAATAGCCTCAATCTTATCAGACAAAAGGGATATAGCATCAGCCATATCTTCAGGAATCGGAAATTGCGCGAGGGTACGAACATGCACATCATCTAATGGCGCAAAACCTAAAATCTCATGAAAACATTCAACTTCGTGTGACGCTGTGATAATAGCTTCCGGTGCTTTAGAGGTTCCTGTTTCCCAGGAAATAGCCTTCTCTAGGCCAAATGGAAGCACAACTACCGATGAAGAAGCCTGTGGATTAGGTTTATATTGGTTGCCAAAAAACCCATCTGAATAATCTAAAAATTCCATTAAAAAGCCCTCTTGTCCATTATGATCTAGGAAAATTTCTTCCACGCGCAAAACATTGTTCTTCAACTTCTTGCACACCAAAAGATTTGATCACGTGATTTTTCATAAATTCTACATCAAAAGGTTTGCAAGAAAAACAATCAAAAAAGAAGTAGTCTTTATGAACAAAGGAATGAAATGTGATATGAGATTCAGCAATAATTATCATACCTGTGACTCCCTCATCTTCTGGGACTAATCCCTTGTAATGGAAAACATAAGGAGGAATAATGTATGTCATGCCTACAAGTGCAGGCAACTCATACAAAAACTTGGAAACAAACTCAACGCTTGCACACTTTTCCTTGTTAACTTTTCTGCAATCTAAAACAAGATGGGGGCCAAATCCCTGAGGAGACTGTATTTGTGACGCCATGTTATTTTTTCCTTCTATTTTCCTAAATTTGATGATTCTTTTGAATCTACGCTATACTAAATCATCAATCAAGCAGTAACTATATTAATAAAATACAAATATTTTATTAATATAACGTTAATATAGTTATTAAAAATACTAAAAAATAAATATACCATAAATCAACAATTGAGATTTAATAACAATTGTTGATTTAAATAGTAGCTTTAGTTTAAAAAAATTCAGAAAAAATGCCTATTTAACTCCGTAAAAATTCTTGGCACCTTCAACTAGGATTTCAAATTCTTCCTCATTTGGCGTACCATCGTGTGCACCTTCAATAAAGGTACCGCCAATCACACCTATATCATTAGCACCTGTATTTGGTAGATGTTTTGGAAAAATGTAAAAAGAACGTTTTACCTTTTGTCCAAACTTTGTCTTAGCTTCATTAAAGTAAACCAAAATCATATACTTCAGATCTGCAGAAACCTGTTCCCTTAACATAATTAAATGTCCCTGAACAGGAACTACTAATGTATCTCCATTAAGGTTGCCTGCACCTAAACCACTGCAGTTAATAATAAACTTTCCTTCCACATCATCAAATGATGTAATTTTCTTTTGAACAAATTTAATGTTTTTGCTTTTTAAGTGATTACTTAACCCAACCATCATTTTTGCAGTATCTATAAAAATACCATCGTCATATGCAACCATATTTCTAGTAGTTCCGTTACCAAAATCTAAAACTACATCTTTAGCTGGTTTCATAACGACACCAACGTAAGGTTCTAACCCAGAATCTGCACGATTTTCAAAATACGTTGGCAAAACTACCGCCCCCTCTTTAAAATCATCATGCTTTTTTTGAGCAATAGATTCGTAAAATTTATAAGCATCAATACCTATTTGATCAACTATTTTTTGCATTTTGGGGTCATTATCCATAGATACAGGCGCAAGCAGACCGGCCGCATTATGTGAAGTTAAAGACTCAAATTTTTCAGCAACAATAGTGATATCTGTATAGCCCATCTTCTCTAAATAATAGCCAGAAAATAAACCTAGAGCACCAGCTCCAATAATAGTAATTGGTGAATCTTTTTTCATGTCATTAGCGTGCTCTGAACTTAAAAGTAAATTAATAACATGGTTTGCAGAACCTGGGCCTAATGTCCAACCACTGCCTCCATGCCCATAGTTATGGGCTATAATCTTTTCGCCTTTTTTCTCTATGCTCATGTTTGGGGAACCATGCCTCATAGGGCGATAACATATTATTTTTTCACCTAAGTGCAGGCTATCTAGCTTAGGAGGATTTATTTTTCTAGTCTCACCTCCCTTATTAAAGAGAAAGAATACAGCGACTAACAATGCTGTTATAAACACAAAACCTGACTTCTTTGAAAACACAAATTATCCCTTGCAAAGTTAAAAAATTTTACACTATGAATGTTACAGGTTAAACGATCATAAAATTTTATCAATATGCAATTTGTGTAAATTCATATGAAACGAGGTTTATCTAGCAATTTCCAAGATACCATTCCAGTTCTTTGGTGATGGCTGAGTAATCAATTTAGATAAATGCTCTAAATAACAACTAGCAGCTTTATCTCCAGGATTTATATCAATAACTTTTTTAAAAGAAAGGCCAGCCTCAACAAATCTAGATTTTATATAATGTTCTACACCTTCTTCAAAATCCACTCGCGTTTGAATTTTAAGAACAGATACATTCCCAAATAAAGGATCTAAAACCTCAAAAATACTAATAGGGCCCGCTTTACCCCTTAATAAGGTGTTTCCTAAAAATCTAAATTTATAACGATTTTTAGCACTGCCTAAAGCTTCATAGAAACTTTCACTTACTATAATCTCACTTCCATAATATTTAGTAAGCGACTCTAAACGAGAAGATACATTAACTGCATCTGAAAATACACTTGTTTGTAGACGTGAATCTACCCCAACTATACCTAACATAAGGCTTCCAGTATGTAATCCTACGCCTATATTAACAGGAGCAAATACCTTATCAGAAAAATCTTTATTAAACTTCTTGAGAGATCCAAACATCTCTATGGATGCTTGTAAAGCTTCTTGTTCTGTATAAAACAATGCCATAATGGCATCACCGATAAACTTATCTATGAATCCTTTATTTCTACTAATATTATTTTCCACATAAGAAAGATAAGAGTTTATAAACTCAAAGTTTTCTTTAGGTGTCATAGATTCTGATTTAGTAGTAAAATCACGTATATCAGAAAACATTACTATCATTTTTCTCTCTACGCTTTTCCCCAACTTAACATCAAGAATAGAGTTTATAGATAGTGCATCAAAAAACTGCTTAGGCACAAAACGACTAAATATTTTAATTTGCTCGAGCATTTCTGATCTTAAAGAATATTTCTCTAGACCTTTATCAACAGTTAACAATAAATCATTTTCTTGCCACGGTTTTGTCATATAACGAAATAAGTCCGCATAATTTATGGCATTAACCGCTGAATCAAGCGATGCCTGACCTGTCAGCAAAATTTTTACTGTTTCTTTATTTTGCTCATTAACATAGGTAAGTAATTCATCTCCCTTCATGCCAGGCATAATCTGATCCGAAATCACTAATCTAACTTCTTGACCATCCTCTTCTAGTTCTTTTATAAGTTTTACTGCCTCTTCTCCACTTTCTGCAAATTCATATGTATATGCATCACCAAAACGACGCCTTAGCTGCGACAGCAAAGTATCAAGGATAAATTTCTCATCGTCTACGCAAAGAACAACTGGCTTCTTTGTCATTTTTTTTCTCCCTCACCAATTGCAATTGGCAGAGTAATTGTGAACTTTGTACTCCCAGGAATGCTCACTACCTCGATCTTTCCATGGTGCTTGTCTAAAATATCTTTAATTATCGAAAGACCTAAGCCAGTGCCCTCTCCTTTTGGCTTAGTTGTAAAATATGGCTCAAATATTTTTGAAAAAATATCTGAAGGTATTCCTGGCCCATTGTCCTCAATCTCTATAGAAACGTAATTATCTGAAGCTTTTTTTAGACTAATCCATATCTTTCCCTCTCCTTTCATAGCTTCGATAGAATTATTTATCAGGTTAGTCCAAACCTGATTCAGTTGATCCGCATAACACTCAATAGGTGGAACATCTTCATAATTTTTATAGACTGTAACGCCTCTTTTTAAGCGGTTATTCAAAATAACTAAAGTATTTTCAATGTCTTCCCTTAAATCTGCTTTAGATAAACCTTCATTGCCTGATCGAGAATAAACCTTTAATGCCTTCACTATATTAACAATTCTGCCAATAGCTATTTCTATGTTTCTTACATGGGTCTGACTCATTCCCATCTTAAATAAGGATTCCACCGTAATAGTTTGATATGGAGATCGCAGTATCGGTAATAGAATATCTACGTTTTCTGGAGTAAAACCTAACACCGCTAATTGCCTTGCATCAACATTACTAATATTTTCCTGCTCAAGAAACTGTTCCAGATCTTTTGCTATTTGCCTTGCATCTACTGTGCTAATTTCCTTAACGCTTGAGGATACAAATTCGCAAGCCTTTACATAACTAGGTTGTGTTTCCTTATCTAAATTTAGAACAACTTTTACCAGATCATTCAAGATAGCCGTATAATCATTCTTAATTTCCAGTATAGCATTAGCAATAGCACCAGCAGGCGTATTAACCTCATGGCTCACTCCCGCTACCAACTGGCCTAGTCCAGCCATTTTTTCAGCATGTACCATTTGAGATTGAGTTTTCTTAAGCTCCTCTAAAGCTATAGAAACTTCTTTATTTGCTACATTAAGTTCTTTCGTTCTTTCTTCCACGCGCATTTCAAGCGAGGTATTTAATTGCTTCAAAGAATTATACGCGGTTCTTAATTCTTCTCTTGTTTCATTCAAACCATCTACCGCTAAGAATAATTCTGTTTGCAAGTCATTAAAACTTTTAGCCATTTCTCCGAGCTCATCCTGAGAACGCACTGCAACAGGTACTGGCTGCACTGAGAGCTTAGCGCCTTCAAGATCTCCCTTACCTAAGGCACGTAATGCCTTTGAAAATTCCTTCACAACATCTTTAGCAATCTTTTGAGCGGCATTAGATATTTCTGTGGCTGTTTCTACAACAATACTTGGCACAATAATACCAACGCTAATTGTCAAAAGTGCAACTACTACAAAGATATCTTCCAAAGCTACAACTAAAGCTGAATTATGATCAGATATATGCGAAACCGCAAAAATATAGCCACAACCATCTAGCATTAAAATTACAATCATTACCCCAGTTAATTTAACATGCAGACTCTTTGATAAAATAGGTAAACCTTTGGCGCGTCTATCAGAATAACAACGCCAAGCATACAACCCCATACCGAGAAAAGACAAAAGAATTCCAGTTAAAATTGTTACAAGGCCATATTGCTGGAATCCAAAAACAATACTTAGCAACCAAGCAAACGAAGAAATAAGTCCTAGGTAAATAGAATATTTAGGAGCTTGGTAAGGTCGATGTTTTTCTGGAAAATCACGTCGCATAAGCCATACTGCCACTGCTGGTGCGCAAAGGCTTAAAATGTTTGTATAGGCAATTGAATTAATAAGCCACAATTCATTTTTTAGCTTAAAGACAAATAGAAAACTCACAATTATTGAAACACAAGAAGCAAACCAAGGCACTTGTGTTTTGGGAAATTCCCATGAAAAACATATAGGAAATAAACCATCTTTAGATAACTGAAAAAGTGCTCTAGACGAAAACATAGTAACGGTTAGACAAGAAACTAGAAATCTTAAAATTAAAAAAGCAAAACTCAGCACTTTAGCAAAAGAGCCAAAAATAGGAGCAAAAGTTGGTGTCAAACTTAAAGAAAGATCCTTAGTTAATGCTATTTCCCCCACACTTCCAAGCCAAACAATTGGCATTAAAATAAAATAGATTCCCACCATAATACACATAACTATAACAGCACGTGGAATATTCTTCTCAGGATTTTCTACATAATTGGCGTAACAAAAAAATTTTTCATATGATGGAACTGCAAAATTAACCAATAAAAAACCTGCCATAAAAGAACTTAAGCTACCAAACCAACCTTCAAAAGGTGTATGAAGATCAAAATCAGTAGCAGTTTGCCAATCAACAGTGCCGCTTATGATAGGAACAAAACAACTTAAAAGTGCTAAAGTAAAAGTTAATAGTACCACTGGAAAAATTAAACGACTTATCGTCTTCAATCTGCAAAGGCTACACAAAAATGCCATAAAGACAAGAATAGCTGCAATAATAGTAGACGATATTTCTGGGAAATACCGACTTTGAATCAAATTACCAATAAACACAGCTCCCATACCACAACCAAGAGCTCCACCCATTGCATAACCCAAACCTAAAATAGGCGTAAGAACTGGACAATATTTTTGAAATGCCTCTTGGCAAAAAACAACAATTCCGCCAACACGATTGGGATTCATCAATACAAGTTCTATCCAACATGGGGCCGCCATCCAAGCAAAAACAACTCCCAATGCCAGAATGAATACTCCTGCTGACCCCTGCCCTGGTATAAAAAAGCTTCCAGCATCCCTACCACCTATTAGAGATCCCAAAATAAAAAAAAGAGAAAAGGCTGCTCCAAAATTAAGACCAACCAAATAAAACCATTTAGTTTTGTTTTCTGGATTAATCACATCTGTTAACACTTCAATATTTCCCAACTATTGATAACTTCGTAAGGTAAAATCTGTAACTTTACTTTCTACCCAATAGCTATTGTATAGCTATAACTTCTAACAAAAGATTAAAATTTATATCAGGCTTGCAAGCTTACTGCATTTGCATTTTTGTATCGATTTCTTACCTTTTATAAAATAATCTTATTGATTTTTTCAAAAAAGTAACTATACATAACCTGTAAGCAACCATGCTAATAAGCTATAAAGGGAATGTATATGCGCAAAATAAAATCCTGTTTATTGTTATCTACCGTAATAGCAATAGGCGCTCTCAATGCCGCCTCTTCATCATCTGCTGGGTGCAGCAGCAAGCAAGCTATTGTTATTGATAACGGGTCAGGCACAATAAAAGCTGGATTTGCTAGCACAGAGACACCACAACATACTATAGCTACTGCTGTAGTGCGTTCGAACAAAGATAGAAATTACCATTATGTTGGTGAAGAAGCATTAATAAAAGGTGGAACCTACCCAGTAAAATATCCTATTATCGGCGGTATCATCACTAACTCGGATGACATGGAAAAAATTTGGAGATATACCATTGAAAAGGCATTAAAGGTAAATCCAGGAGACCACCCAGTACTTTTAACAGAACATCCTTTAAACCCAAGTGATAAACGTGAAAAAACTGCGCAGGTTATGTTTGAGGAGTTGACGGTACCAGCAATGTATTTGGGGAACAAAGCAACTTTAGCGCTATATGCTGCAGGTAGAACAACTGGCATTGTTGTAAAATCAGGTTCTGAAGCAACAAGTGTAGTTCCTATTTATGAAGGGCATGCATTATCTTATGCTGCTTCTAGCGTATTATTAGGAGGTAATGATATACGTTATTATCTTTATATGAAGATGCAAAAAAATGGATATGTTGTAGACGATTCTAGTAAAATGATAGCCGTAAAAGACATACTTCAAAGCAGATGTTTTGTTGCAATGCGCACGGACAAGAGATTTGATCCTTACCTAGATTATACACATATGAACACCCCAATAGACGAATATAAATTACCTGACGGTAGCGTGATAACTCTTGGTACAGGACTACATCAAGCACCAGAAGTATTTTTTCAACCTTCTTTAATAGGACGACGAGATTATCCAGGTATTCATCAGTTAACTTATGATGCCATCATGAAAGTTGATCCGGATTTGAGGGCTGATATGTTCGGCAATATCGTTTTATCTGGTGGTAATACAATGTTTCCAGGATTAGGTGAGAGACTGTTAAAAGAAATAAGGATGTTAGCTCCAGCAGGCACGGCAGTGCAAGTTATTGCACCTCAAAACCGTAAATATTCTGCATATATTGGCGGATCGATATTAGCAAGCTTATCAACGTTTCAGGGTATGTGTATTTCAAAAGCGGAATACGATGCGTATGGTCCAACAATCGTCCATAGGAAATTTTTCTAAAAATTTGGATAGAAATAGGGGATAGAAATATGAAGAAGATACAGCAACTTTTACTAGTCTCTGTAATAGCTGGTGGAATGCTAAGCTCGTTACAAGCATCGTCATCATCCGATGGGGATATCCACCAAGCGATTGTGATTGATAACGGTTCCAGCATAATAAGAGCGGGGTTTGTTGGTGATAATTCCCCAAGATCAGTTTTTCCTTCAATTGTGGGACGACCTCGCCACAGGAATATTATAAAAACAAAAGATTATTATGTAGGCGACGAAGTGCAAAGCAAAAAAGGTATTTTGACTATAAAATATCCTATTGAAAACGGCATCGTCACAAACTGGGATGATATGGAAACAATTTGGCAACATACATTTAGCGATGCACTAAAGATAAATCCAGCGGAACATTCGGTTCTTTTAACCGAGATACCACTGAATCCCAAAGCTAACCGCGAAAAGACGACTCAGGTTATGTTTGAAACTTTCAATGTGCCAGGGGTGTACTTAGGAAATACCGGTGTATTGTCGCTTTATGCTTCTGGCAGAAAAACGGGACTTGTTGTAGAGTCTGGGTATAATAGTACAAGCATAGTTCCTATTTACGAAGGTCATGCATTGCCTTACGCTGCTACACGCATAAATATGGGAAGCAGAGATCTTGAAGACCAGCTTTCAAAGTTTCTATATTCTAATCCCCGTTTTGTACAGTGCACGGCTGGTGAAAACACTGGGTTAGCTCGTAAAGACATACTCGAAAACAAGTGCTTTGTTAAAGTGCCTACATTTGACTTGTATTTAAGTTACCATACGAATGATCTAAGTTATGGTGATGGTTATCTTGCAGAAAAACTAATAAAAGAAGAATATGAAATACCTGATGGTACCGTAATATCTCTTGGAGAAGAGCGATGGAAGGTGCCCGAAATACTTTTTAAACCCTCATTAATAGGACGTGACTTTTCAGGAATTCACCAGGAGATTTACGATTCTATCATAAAAGTTGATGCAGACTTGAGAACCGGTATGTTTGTCAACATAGTTTTAGCTGGCGGTAATACAATGTTTCCAGGTATAGATACTAGATTGTTAAAAGAATTGCAAAAATTAGCACCAGCAGGCACCAAAATAAGAGTTGTTGCTTCTCCAGATCGCAAATATTCTGCATGGATTGGCGGATCGATATTAGCAAAACTATCAACATTCCCAAACGATTGTGTATCAAAGCAGGAATACTGCGAGTACGGATCTCAAATTGTTCATAGGAAGCTTGGCTTATAACAATCAGCTCAAAAAATAAAGGAAAGAAATATGCGTAAAATACAGCAACTTTTACTAGTCTCTGTAATAGCTGGTGGAATGCTAAACTCATTGCAAGCAGCGTCATCGTCCAATGGGGATATCAACCAAGCTATTGTGATTGATAATGGTTCCAGCACAATAAGAGCTGGTTTTGCTGGTGATGGTGCCCCAAGATCAGTTTTTCCATCGGTTGTGGGACGACCTCGTCACAGAGCTATTAATATAGGAACAAAAGATTGTTATGTAGGCGATGAAGCACAAAGCAAAAGAGGAATTTTGACAACAAAACATCCTGTTGAAGCAGGTATCATCACTAACTGGGATGATATGGAAAAACTTTGGCACCATACATTTGCTGAGTTGAAGGTAGATCCAGCACATCACCCTGTCCTTTTGACAGAGGCACCACTGAATCCTAAAGCTAACCGTGAAAAAACAGCACAAGTTATGTTTGAAACTTTCAATGTACCAAGCATGCACTTAGGGAATATCGGTGTGTTGTCGCTTTATGCAAGCGGTAGAACAACAGGAATTGTTGTAGATTCAGGTTATCAGAAAACAGATATAGTGCCAATTTACGAAGGGCATGCATTGCATCACGCTACTATTCGTATTGGTCTAGGTAGTAATGACTTAGAATATCACATTAATAAATTATGGAATGAAGTAGGTCACAGTTTTGTTACAAATGACTCTATTCATGCCTGCCCAATAATACAAGGTGTACTTGAAAATAAGTGCTTTGTTAGGGTGCCTGTATTTGACCCGTATCTAAGGTACCAGACTACTGGAAATTATGGTAATGGTCATTTGATAGCAAAACCAATAGAAGAAAAATATGAGCTGCCTGATGGCCAAGTCATATCTCTTGGAGCAGAACTTCATCAAGTGCCAGAAGTGCTCTTTCAACCTTCTTTAATAGGACGACGAGATTATACAGGTATTCATCAGTTAACTTATGATGCCATTATGAAAGTTGATCCAGACTTGTGGAAGGTTATGTTCGGCAATATCGTTTTAGCTGGCGGTAATACCATGTTTCGAGGTATGGATGCGAGACTGTTAAAAGAAATAACTGCTTTAGCACCAGTAGGTACGGAAGTGAATGTTATTGCGCTTGCAAATCGCAAACATTCTGCATGGGTTGGCGGATCGATAGTAGCAGACTTATCAACATTTAAGGATCTATGTGCTTCCCAGGAAGAGTACAATGAGCATGGCCCAACAATCGTTCATAGGAAATTTTTCTAAACTTTTTGCAGAAATTCTAAATTGGGTGGCATTCGTTGCTGACCATTTTCAGATGAATCTATATAATGTAAGTAGCTCATGACCTGGCCGTCTTACTGTATTTTATATAAATGATCTTAATATCATTTTCTATTACCATACGATTTGCAAACTAGGTAGATCACTTTCGGAAAAAATTGAATACGTTTGCAGTAAAGCAAGTTTGCCATCTTGCCTTGGACATCCACCCATTCTTGCATATTCCATTTTAAAGCCAAGCTTTAAAGGAATTTTGTTGGAAGATATATTTTCAGCATCACAATGAATTTCTAATTTCCTAGCTCCTAAAATTTTGAATGCAATCATTGCCATAGCATGCGTAGCCTCAGTTGCATAACCTTGTGAACGGTAACTTTTACGTATAAAGTACGAAATTCCAAATTGTGGAACGTCCCAACTTGCCTGAAAAGGTGGAAAAGCACATCTACCAATAATATCTTCTGTCACTTTATCTATAATCAGGTAGCGAATAGAATCCCTGAGTATAAACTCTGCATGATGTTTTCTACGTTCTTCCTCAATCATCTTTTCACTTGGCAAGTGCTCTTGCCAATTAAGCCATTTGACATAGTCTGCAAAGCCATCTTGCATTGCACTATGTAATTTTTCGCCAAAACCAGCACGTGGCATCTGCAATTTTATGCGAGGCGTTTCAATAACCTCAGGTAAATCAATTAAAATTTTACGCATTTTGTTCTTTCAAATTGTTGTTTGCCAACCTCAAATCGATTAAGCGTTGCTCATCTGTTGTTAACCTACTCAAAATTTGAATAAGATTTTTTTGTTCAGTTACAGAAACTTGACTAAAAAATCCACTATCAATCCCCTCAACAATTGGCACAAGCTTGTGAACAAGCTCTTTGCCTTTATTAGTAAGGGAAACTCTTTTGGCGCGCGTGTCTATTTCATGCTCTATTCGATTTACTAGCCCCATAGACACAAGCTTTTTAAGTGATTTAGATACGGTCATTTTATCAAGCTTTGACCAATTTACAATTAAGATTTGAGTCGTATCATACCCATGCGCTTCAAACCAAAGAAGTGTTGCCATAATCACAAATTGAGCATGCGAAATATCATACACCTCTAGCGCTTTTTTTATCTGCCTTTGCCAGATCATTGTCGTTTGCCAAAGTAAAAAACCCGGACTATCTTCCGGTCTTTCAAAACCAAATGGTAAATTAGCCATGCAAAGCCTTTGACAGATTGACCAATGCTTCCATTTCTTGTGGTACAGTATCAGCCACATTTTGTGCAACTAAGTTGATCCACAACCACTTAAGAGGGCCCGTTACCACCAAAGTATTGCTAAGTTTCAAGCCATCTTGGGTTTCCTCAATCATGTGTGTATCGTACATTTTAGCTCCACAAAAGGTAGTACAATCGGTAAAACTACGACCTTCATCAATTTCAGTAAGTATAATTTTCACAGCCCTTACCCCCTTTGGCTTTAGCATAAAAAAATTACCAACTTCAAATGCGCCATCCATTTTGCAATAATCAAGGTCGCCATGCCATTTTGGCCAGTTGTTTACATCTGTCCATAAGGACCAAACATCTTCTTTATTAATGCTTTGAAATGTTTTGCTATAAGTTTTTGTCCACATAATTTTTCCCCTATAATATTCATACATATAGTATATAAGTTTATTAAATAGTCAAGAAAAACAATGGCAATCTGCACCTCTCTGGCCTAACTTACCATATATGAATCAAGAATTTGTTAGTTAGTATGGGCTCTTTTGAAAACAACATTTTAAATATATATGGCAATCAAGGTGAAATATGGCTTAAATCCTTACCCAATCTTGCACTCGACATAGCTCAAAAATACAAACTATCAAAACTCGTTCCTGTAGATAACCTAAGCTATAATTATGTGCTAAAAGGATTTCAAGGTGATTACTCAGTAATACTAAAACTAGGATTAGATAATGCCGCACTAAAGCAAGAGCACGCGGCACTTAAAGCATTTTCTAAATTTGGAGCCGCTAAAGTTTTTGCTGAAGAAGATGGAGTACTATTATTGGAACAAGCTTTACCAGGAACATCTTTAAAATCGTACTTTCCTCAAAATGACCAAAAGGCAACACGCATAGCCTGTAACGTAATAAAATTGCTGCACCAAGCCCCGATTCCAGAATCTAGTAATTTTCCCCATGTTAATAAGTATTTCGAAACAATCAACAAAGACTACAACATCCCCATGCAATACATAAACAAAGCAAGAAGAATGTTTGGTCAGCTTATTCAAACCTCAGATAAATCAATTTTACTGCATGGTGACTTACACCATGACAATATTTTGCAAAATGGAAAGAATTGGCTGGTGATAGATCCAAAAGGGACGATCGGAGAACCAGCTTACGAAGTAGCAACCTTTATTTATAACCCTATTCATGAACTAATCAACACGGATGGCGCCAAGGATATTATAAAAAAGCGCATTACTACTTTTGCTAAACTTCTTAGTTTACCTGAAATAAGAATAGCTAACTGGTGCTTTGTTAAAGTTATTTTAGGGTGGATATGGAATATTGAAGATAACTTAGACCCAGATTGCTTTGAAAAACTAGCTGGTAGTTTTGATGAGTTAACCCCTTAAAAACGCAATTACAATTACATTTATATTTTCTTAAAAAGTACGTAATAAAGCATACAAACTGTAGTTGCTACAATTGACATAACAATGCCGATAACTCTCGGATTGCCATTATAAACATAGGTAGCTATTCCTGTAATTATTGAACATAAAAGATAACGCAAACTCATAATTACTGATGATGCTACACCTTTGATATCGGGAAATATCTCTATAGAATACGTAAGTATAATGGGATAAATAAGTGCAAAACCTACACTAAAAATACTCATAGAAATAGTAAGCCCAAAACTACTAGTTGAAAAAATCATCATTATGCCACCTATAAAAGGTAAACAAGTAGCAACTAACAGAGTCATTTTTTTACCAAGTATGCTTATAATTTGACCAAACACAGCAGATGTAATCGCGAAACTAGCTATAATAGCTCCTTGGCTAAAAGTGTAGGATGCCATGTCTAAATTAAATCTATTCATGTAAATAAACGGTGCTATGGCAACAAAAGCCATATAACCTCCATAAAGAAGACTTGGAGCAGCTGCAGCACTTAAAAAAGAAACAGATGAAAAAAGTTTCTTATAACTATTTATAAGTCCATTAATTTTTACTTTTTCCGTTCCTGTTTTTGTTTCTGGCAAAAGTAAATATATGAGAAACCATGAAATTGCACAGATAATAGCAACAACTCCGTAATTGCCTCTCCAACCAATTTGATAATTAATCATGCCGCCAATAATTGGCGCAACGGCCATCATAATGGAAAACACAGCATTCATAAGGCCATAAAGCTTAGTGGCTTGTTCTGTCTTATAGACATCTGCAATAATTGCCGAAACGACAACCGCTGAAGTTGCCGCACCAATTCCTTGAATAATTCTTGCAAACAAAAGCCATTTTATAGACATAGCAATAACACAAGCCACAGCCCCAATGACCAAAATGCCATTGCCTATAAGCATAATTTTTCTTCGCCCAAAACAATCTGATAAAGGGCCATAAATTAACGATGCCACACAAAAGCCAATAAGATTATAGGTAATGGTAAGACCTACCATACTTTCCGAAGTTTTTAAGGCAACTAGAATATCTGGAAAGCTTGGTGCTGATATTTCAAGCTCAATACAACTATTGATAAGGGCAAACATAAGTATGAACGGCAATGATTTCATAAAAAAATCCTTTTGATGTAGAAAATAATTGGAATTTATTTAGCGATTGAATTAATAAGAGTTGGCGATCGAGAGCGGGAAAATCCCGGCAATATTACAACGCCTTTATCATTTTAAGATGCACAATGGTGGTTTCAATAAAGTAGTTACCTTCAGCTATATAGCCATTTTTCAAGTAAAAACTCACCGCAGAATCGCGTGCGTGACAGTAAACAGATTTCGCCCCAAGTGCCCTGGCATGGTTTTCACAAAATGCCATCATCTTTGATCCAACACCAGTATTGGCTAAATCACTTTTAACAGCAACCCTTTGCATTTTATAAATACACATTCCCTTAGAAACAAGTACAGCAGTTGCTACAACTTCATCATCTTGAAAACCCGCTATTTGAATATGATCTTTTTCTTTATCAAATTCATCTGGAGCAAAAGCTAAACCTAATGGCTTGCGTAGTATGTCTTCACGCAAATTCACAGCTGCAAAATATTCTGGCGTATTGTGAGAGATGATTTTAAAGGTAATTTCAATCATTTAATATTTTTGAAAATACAGACCGTATATGTGAAAAAAAATACGCACAGTTTTTCAGTCCTTTCTATATAACACATAAGGCTCTTCCATGTCATTATGCGCTGAAGCTTTGTACCACCCATACTTTTCATAAAAACTGCAAACCTTCAAATTATCCATCGCAATTTTTAATGTCATAGGTCTAGAAAGGTTCTGTTCTGCAATTTTTAACAATTCACTACCAATTCCCTGCCCTTGATATTTTGGATGAACAAACAAATTATGGATAAATTTATCAAAAGGATAAGTGGAAACGCATCCAACAATTTCCCCAATTTTTTCAGCAACCCATACCTCATCTTCAGCTGTAGATTTTTGATAATCACCTATTTGAAATTCATCACTAGAGCGCAAAGTAAAAGTACTTTGGCGGATTAATTGAAATAGAATCTCAAGTGCAGGTGTATCTTTTGCAGTTGCTTTTCTAATAATCATATAAATACACTACCTCAAAAAACTATCGTTACTTTCAGACACGTAAATTTCTATTCGTTCTCGCCCTTTTCCTGGATTTGTTCTTTTTAGACGAATGACTCCTATTTCTCCAGTCCTTTTAATATGTGTCCCACCGCAAGGAACTTGAGAAAACTCGTTTATTTTCCAGTAACGCCTCTGGGTACTTTCATCACTAAAAGCACTGATAATTTCTTGATTTGAGTCAATAATATTTTGTGCTTCTTGTTGTAAAGAATTGATAAATGGGGAAATGTTTTGGTTCCATTCAAAATCGATACGTGCTTTATCTTCGGCAATATGTGCGCCCACTTTTATGACATCAGGAAAATGCTTACACACTAATTCTAACACAAGTTCTGCAGCAAAATGCAAACGCATAAGCTTATACCCACGGTCCCAATCAATCACCACTTTTACGACATCACCAACTTTGAGGTTATGATTATCTTCAAGTATATAAAATATTTCTTTGCCATGTTTCCTAGCCTCCAAAACCTTATAGCCACCAATGGTGCCATAATCGCTTTCTTGCCCACCTGAAAAAGCGTAAAAGATTGTTTCTTTGAAAAGTAATTTGATTACCATCAACTGTTGCAACTATGGTATCAAGCTCAATCAAATATGGATTTTCCCAAAATATTTTTTTAGTCATTTATAATGCCTTATTAAATAATAGTGCCTATGAGTTTTACGCCAGTTGCACGCAGCAGAAAAATTAAAAATGTTATTTGTTGACACATAATACCAAATAGTCTACTTATTCATATAACAATACTAATTAGTATTAAAATGCACATATCAAGCTACATACCCTTTTGCAATGCTATAGTTCTTCTAATGAAACCACTAGTTGAAATTGTAATCCACGATCTTTTATCTGGTACGATTTTTTATATTAATGGTAATCTTTCAAAACGAAAAGTTGACGATGCATCGTTATTAGAACCAAATGCATTTGAAAAAAATATAGACAAAATAGTCTATCCAAAAATCAATTTTGATGGACGCCTCATAAAATCGATCTCGATTCCTATAGAAAACAAATGGTTGATATGTATTAATTGCGATGCTTCCATCTTTAATCAAATGAAAAATTTGGGAGATCTATTTTTAAACGTTAATCAAGAAAATCAGCCTAAGAGTCTATTCAAAAGCGATTGGCAAGAAAAACTACATGTAGCAGTAAATGATTTTATTCAAAAAAATAGCTGGAATTTTGATGCTTTAAATAATCATCAGAAAAAAGAAATCACTAAGTATTTATTTGATTGTAACGCATTTACTGAAAAAAATGCCGCTAATTATGTAGCCCATGTTTTAGACCTAGGGCGCGCCACCGTATTTAAATATTTAAAAGAATGGAGAAATTAATGAGCATAAATATTTTTAAACTAGAAGAATATCTGTCTAAATATGAATTTTCTGCACCATACTTGTTGTGCTGTTCAGATGCTGAAAGCTTTAGTATGCAAGAAATTATCGATATGGCTGAACCAAATGAAAAAGCTTTATGGGATAATTTAAGATTGAGCTACACAGAAGCCACTGGCTTACCAACGTTACGCGAACAAATTGCAAAAAGCCTATATCCTACGTTGGATGCAAGTAACATCTTGTGCTTTGCAGGTGCTGAAGATGGCATATTTTGTGCCCTTCATACTATTGCAGAACCTGGTGACAATTTTATTGTACTAACGCCGTGCTATCAGTCATTATCTGAAATTCCCAAATTAAAAGGCGCAGAAATTACAGAAATCGCCTTGCTTGAAGAAAATGATTGGCGCATTGATGTGGGTGAAATCAAAAAAGCAATTAAGCCAAATACAAAATGTATTACTATCAATTTTCCACATAACCCAACTGGTCAGGTAATATCACAGCAAGAATTAAATGATTTAATTACTTTATGCGCGGCCCATGATTTATGGCTGTTTTCTGATGAAGTTTATCGTTTACTAGGCGCTCCACACGAAGGTTGGGCACAACCAGCTGCTGAAATTTACACAAAAGCTTTATCACTTGGGGTAATGAGCAAAGCCTTTGGAATGGCTGGCCTTCGTGTAGGTTGGATTGCTTGTCAGAATAAAGAGTTGCTTAAAAAAATAGAATATATGAAGCACTATACTTCAATTTGCAATAGCGCACCTTCTGAGGTTATCAGCCTAATTGTCTTAAAGAACAAAGACTATATACTTTCCAGAAACAATCAAATTGTAACTGAAAATTTAAAGTTATTAGATGCATTCATGGAAGAGCATCAAAATCTATTTGATTGGGTAAGACCGCAAGGCGGGTGCGTAGGTTTTGTAAAATATAAAGGACACGACCATATAGAAAATTTCTGTGAAAGATTAGTAAAAGAAAAAGGAGTCCTTTTGATGCCAGCATCTATTTATGATCATAAAAGTAATCATTTCCGTGTTGGATTTGGTAGAAAAAATATGCCTCAAGCTTTGGATAGATTGAAAGAATTTTTATCATAACATGAAGTAACAAAGAATCTTGGAATGTATAGATAATATTTCTCAACTCTACAATGTTCCATATCAATCATCACCAGGAAAAGCACCATACTTGGCATAAAAATCATCATAAGCAGCCCTAGTTTTTTCTTCCCTTTTTTGTATGACAGCATCAAAATTTTCTTTAACTTTTCTCCGTTCCTCAATATCAGCAATATTTGCACAAAGCTTTTTGCAACCTATAACTATCTCCTCTTGAGCATACCAAAAAGTTCCTGGGCCATCTGTTTCTATAACACTTATGTAAGCTGTTTTAATCCAATCTAAATCTGCACCAGTTCTTGTTTTTTCTGAAAGTAACTTTAAAATTTCTACCCCTTTATGGGAAGTACCATCTAATTTTTTTAAAGAACCTTCAACAAATTCTTGAACTTGTGCTTTGCAGTCTGTCTCATAAAGCGCAGCTAAAGCATAGGCTATTTTATCATGTGGGTAACTGTAGAGTTTTGTTAGTCCTTCAAACACCGTTTGGCGCTCTTCTTGAGTTGTAGCCTTTTCTGCCCAATCCACAAAAATAAAGGTCATATCGTAACCAACATCACTAAACCCTTCGTTTTCCGGTGTACAAAGTCGTAGTAACTTTTTTCCTAAAAACAATCGCTCTTCCGGTTCTGTAGCTTTTGCAAAAAAAGTTTTACAAACAGATGCGGCAAGCCAATATTTGCTTCCACTTAAGTATGTCAAAAAATTAGGTACAATTTCTCTGAGGATTCTGCGTTCATCAGCGCTTTCTGAATTTGCCACTAATTCTCTATATGCTTCAATTGCGCCCCAGCAAAACATTCCATTTTTATCATAATCTTGAAAAAGAACTTGAACAAATTCCTGAATAATCTTGCGTTCTAAAGCTTCTCTTGCTTTTATGGCTAAGTACTTGAATCCATTACTTACTTCTATAATAACTTCCCTATCTTCATCTATAGCTAATAAACCTAAAGCCAATCGCAACTTTTGCCGTTCATCAAGACCTTCTGATTTTTCAGCTAAAGATTGCAATCCTTCAGCAACATTACGGCGAACTTTACTATCTGGATGTTCTATCTGCGATTCTAAAAATCCTCGTAACAAAGCTCTTTGCCCTAATGTACCAGCAATTTTTGCCAAATATTTGTACCCTTCTATTACTTCAGGAACAACATCTGGTGATGATAATTCCGGTGATTCCAAAACCCCCATGACAAAATCACAATCTTTTGGTTCTATTAGCTGAGATAGGTAAAGAGCTGCCTTAGCACGTGCCTTAGGATTACCGTGTATTGTTCGCACACCATCAAGTAATGCACATAAAAGAGGGACAAGCCGTTCAGTATCACGTCTTGCCCATGGAAAAAAGCTGTGACTCATCGAGCATTCAACCGCAAGAAGGCAAGTATCTAGGTCTTTGTCAGACGATGTTAAAATTTCTAACATGTTGCGTATTTCTTTTAAATTTGCATCATCTTCAGGAGACGGAGGAAATTCCCTAAGCACCGTTGCCAGCTCACCTAAAACCTCAACTTGTTTTTGCTGTTCTTCTCTCACTGACGTTTCAACCAAAAAGCGTAAAGAGGATCTTATTATTGACGTTATATATTGTGAATGCGCGTTTTTAAACAAACCAGGTATAACTCCTAAAACAGCAAGACGATTTTCAAAATTACTTGCACTTTTAGCCAAATCATCCAATAGAAGTACATCAGCTTCCTTGATATCTCTTGACGCAGTTCTTACAACTTCTTGTAACTCTTCAAATTTTAAAATCCAATCTTGGCTAGCATTAGTCGCCATAACTCCTAGAAAAAAAGCTGCACATCTTAAAAAGCTAAAAACCATATATACCTTGCATAAGAAAACTGCCCTTTGATACAAGGTTATTGGAAAATATTTAACGAAAAGTTAAATCAACTAAGTCTTCAAATCACAACTGTGAATCATATTTTCTAATAATATGGAATGAAATTTCAATTAGTCCATTTACTACCTAATAGATTAGCGCTATATAAAAAATTTATTTCCTTTAATTAATTATTAACCACCCATTTGTATAATAAAATTAATAGAAAATTATCTAGTTTTTGGTAAATTTTTTAAAACAATGGAAACATACGAAACCAGACTTATAAAAAATCTTCCCAATGCAAAGATTAAAAAACTAATAGGGAAATCAATATGACAAGCTCATTAAAACAACAAACTCTATTTATAGTGTTTTCGTTACTCGCACATTCAAACTGCTATTCTTCAGAGGGAGAATCAATTGTTTCAGAGCTTCTGCAATCAGACAAAACTACACAGTCTGTATTGGCTATCGCAAGTACAATCGATGGCAAAAATGAAGGAAAAGAAATTTGGGATGAGTTTAGATTCTACAAAAGGCCGTACAACCAAATGTGTATGCTGGGATCACATAATGCTTTTGCTAGCCGTCAAGACGGGTATATACCATATTGTTATGACCAAACATATGGCCTTGAAAAACAATGGAACGATTACAAAACACGTTTTTTCAAGCTAACAATCTGTTGGACTCCATCTGGATGTTGTTTAAACAAACCATTTAAATTTTACGATGGATCTTATGATAACGGCCAACAAATTGTTCTTGCTCACGGAAACGAACCATATGGTGCTTATCATGTAACAAAATTCTTTTTAAAAATGGGAGAGCCAGAATCTTTTGTAAATCATCTGAAACGCCTAAAGATTCTACTTGATCAAGGACGAGACAAATTTAAAGAGGAGCTGAGTACATGGAAAGAAAAATATCTGAAAGAAACTGATCCTAGGGTTAAGTTTCTAGATGATGGAAGGGCCTTTGACAAAGCAGCTAATACAATTATTCCTCTGCCAGTTCCGCCAACAGCTCTTCTCTATTTGTATAGTTTCTTAGGTGACACCGGAAAGGAATCTATACAGGAAGCTTTAAAGTTGTCAGATCTTTCAGAGTATGTTTGCTATCCGGAACTAGAACTATACAAATCAACAGGACGATCATACCCAGTTTGGCCATCTGTTAATGACATGTTGAACCAAAAAACACCAATCATAATAATTAGTACTAATATCAAAGATTGCGTTAGAGATGGCGTAAATGCTAGTTCCATAAAAGACGCTGCCAATTTTCCACAGGATCCCAGGGCACCTCTATATAGCTTTTTCATGAGATCAACAGACACAGGGTACACAGCAGAAGATTATAGTGAAAGAGGAGAAGATAGAGGATTTGATGGCTATGGAATCTCTGGATATATCGATTTCTACCATGAAAGCGGAAAACCAAATGCTCTTAATTATAACACTATAAATGTTTATGAAAAAATAAAAGAACGTGTAGTTGATTTCCGTACTATAAACGGTAGTTTCCCTTCAGACATTCAAATGCAACTAATAGGGAAAGGGCCAACATATCCATGTGTTACAGATTCTCTAGTTGATGAGGTATTATCTACAAACCAACCGTTAAATGTAGATTTAAGCAGTTGCCCAGCTTTTTCTGGATCACAAGTCGTTGCTTGGATCAATGCACATAGTAAAAGTAAATTTGCTATCTCTGGAACACAAGCACCAGTTAACAGATTCCGAAATGTTGGTGCTTTACCTACGGTAGAAGAGCTTCAAAGAGATTTTGATGCAAAGGA
Organism: Candidatus Finniella inopinata; assembly: GCA_945860985.1. Taxonomy (GTDB): domain Bacteria; phylum Pseudomonadota; class Alphaproteobacteria; order Paracaedibacterales; family CAITNM01; genus CAITNM01. The sequence continues at coordinate 5,788 of CAMASM010000008.1, read as the reverse complement.
ATAAAACCAACCTTATGAGGCCTGCTTTTTGTGGTTGTAGCTAACAAATAAGCAGGCTTTGTATACTCCACCAAAAGTAGTTACTCCAATACCAACCAAACCAAAAACGTAAACCACAGACTTAATAAATGAACTGGGAAAATTTACAGAAACCTGCAAACTATAGACCAAAGCCCCCATACAAACACTAGCTAAAACCACGTAAAATAAATCTTTATAAAATTCACGACTAAGCGATATCATCGATTTCTCTCTAAGCTTCCATGCCAATAAACCAGCTTGCACCCAAGCCGCCATTCCTGTAGCTAGCGCCATACCAACATGCAGTAATGGACCTATTAAAAGCAGATTTAAAATAAGATTTACAGCAACAGTTATCATCCCAATTTTAAGCGGTGTTTTCGTATTTTGTTTTGCAAAAAATCCTGTAGTAAAAATTTTGCTTAAAATATATGCCGGTAAACCTATAGCAAAAGCTGCTAAGGCTGGAGCAGTTGCTAAAACATGTTCATTAGTAAAACTACCACGACCATAAATTAAGTTAATAATTGGGTTAGCTAATAACACCAAACCAAATGCTGAAGGAATACTTAGTCGTAATCCTAAAGACATCGCTTTTTCCTGTAAAGTAACAGCATCTTTTTGATTATTTAGGCGTAAAGCCTTAGAAAGGTTAGGCAACAAAACCGTACCTATAGCAACACCAAAAACAGATAAAGGTAATTGATTAAGGCGATCAGCATAATAAAGGAAAGCTAAAGACCCTGTAGGCAGCGTTGAAGCAAGCATCATATCAACAAAAATATTAATTTGCATTACCCCGGCCCCAATTGCCCCTGGAACCATTAATGTTAAAATCTTTGAAACCGAAGGACTAAGGGTAGGCCTTTGTAAACGCAAGTTAAATCCTTGCTTAGCTGCCGAATAATATAACCAAATAAATTGCACAACACCTGCACTAATTACCCCAACACATAATGCAAATCCAGGTTGATCAACAGCCAGTAACAAAGCTGCTATCATAAAAATATTTAAAAGCACAGGAGTCGCTGCTGCTGCTACGAAACGATCTAATGAATTAAGCACTCCTGACAATAAAGCAGCTAATGATATAAACAAAATATAAGGGAATGTTATGCGAGTAAATTCAATAGCATACGCGAGGCGATCTGGAGTGTCACAAAACCCAGGAGCTATAATGTGAATAATTGTTGGAGTAAAAATTACCACCAAGACTACAAAAATAAACAAGACTAAAGTCAGCCAACTAAAAACTTGATTAGCTACGTCCTTTGCTTGTTCTTTGCCATGACTTGCAAGTACACCGGCAAACTCAGGTACAAATGCAGCATTAAATGCACCCTCTGCAAAAAATCTTCTAAAAAAATTGGGAAATTTAAAAGCAACTATGAAAGCATCTGCAATAACGCTCGCTCCAAGAAAATAGCTCATTAGCATTTCCCGCAATAAGCCAAATAAACGACTGACAGAAGTTAGTCCACCAACAGTTACTAATGATTTTTCTAAACGCACGTATAATCCTTAGGTTGACTCTTGCTCAACCATAATTAACCAATACCTGAAATAAGGGTACGTGGATCAATTGGTGATTTATCCACTCCACGAATTTGCAAGTGCAGTTGTGGTTGAGTAACGCTACCGGTTGAACCAACTGTGCCTATTTTAGAACCGGCGCTTACTATTGATTTAGCCTTCACATCAATCGTGTTAAGATGCGCATAAGTTGAAATTTTACCATCACCATGCTGAATCATTACTAATTTGCCATAACCTTCAGCTTGTGACCCAGCATACTTAACAACTCCATCGGCAACAGACTTAACCGGCACCCCCTTTGGAGCAGCTATATTAATCCCCTTGTTAATACTACCATCTGGTAGTTTTCCAAAATCTTTAATAATTTTTCCAGCCACAGGTGACCTATAACCAGAATTTGGCGATGCTATTACTGATTCAGTTGAAACTGCTGATGCAGCATCCGAAGCAGGAATTTGTGGAACCATCTCTTCAGAAGGAACAGATGCATCAGGCAAAGATTGATTAGAAGCGCTAATATCGTCAAGTGGCTTGACCGTGATATCATCTGCAAGCCTTTGTTCTGACTGGCTTCCAACGCGCTCTTTAACCAACAAACGTTGTCCTGGAACTAACTGCGCATCGCTCTTTAATTTATTAAATCTTAAGAGGTCATCTTGAGATACACCAAAACGTTTAGCAATTGAAGCTAACGTGTCGCCCTTTTTAACTTGATAATAAGCACTTTTTGAAGGTATTGCCTTGCTTGATTTAGGTGTATTTACTACCTCAGCTGGACGTTGATTGGTTGCACAGCCTACTAAAAGCAGCAATATAAAGCTTGCAATAATATTTTTCATGCAAATTGTTCCTTCAATAACTCAAGTGTTTTTTGATTAGTAATATCTACCGATAAAGGCGTTATAGAAATATATCTATTAACAATAGCTTCCATATCAGTACCAGATTCGGCAAACTTCATGTTATCATATCCCTGAGCACCCGGTCCAATCCAATAATAAGGAACACCGCGAGGGTCTTCACGTTTACAAATGCTATCAAAAAAATTACGTCGTCCTTGACTGGTAACTTTAATGCCTTCAACTGACTTATGAACAACATTTGGAAAATTCACGTTAATTAAAACATCTTTTGGTATAGTATTTTTTAAAAGCTTACTTAAAACAATAGGCCCCCAGTGCTCAGCAGTTGCCCATTTAATTGGCTGCAACGTCTGATTTGTTAAACTAAAAGCAATAGCTGGAATTCCCAGAATTGTTGCTTCTAATGCAGCTGCAACAGTGCCAGAATAAGTAACATCTTCCGCTATATTCGCCCCATTATTAACCCCTGAAAGCACCAAGTCTGGCTTATCTTCCATTAGTAATTGTACGGCACTTAATACACAATCTGTAGGCGTACCCGAAACAGAATATTTTTTTGAAGAAATTTCAGTAATTCGAAATGGAGTACGCAAAGTCAAAGAATGGCTAACTGCACTTTGATCATGTTCAGGTGCCACAATCCATACATCATCAGTCAATGATCTAGCAATATGTTCCAAAATTTTTAATCCAGGAGCCGTGATACCATCATCATTTGTAATTAAAACCCGCAAATTAAGCCTCAATTCTATCAAAACCTGTGTAAGGTCGTAATATTTCTGGGATGGTTATTGAACCATCAGCCTCTTGATAATTTTCCAAAACTGCAATTAGTGTGCGTCCAACGGCAAGCCCAGACCCATTTAAGGTATGAACAAAATGAATTTTTCCATCATGGGTACGGTAGCGAGCATTCATTCTTCTCGCTTGAAAGTCGCCACAATTTGAACAACTAGAAATTTCACGAAAATCTTGAGGACCTGGTAACCAAACCTCCAAGTCATAAGTCTTTTTAGCACAAAACCCCATATCACCTGTTGATAGCAACATCTTTCGGTATGGCAAATTTAATTTTTTCAAAATTGATTCAGCAGCCGAAGTTAAACGCTCATGCTCTGCTTCAGATTGTTCAGGAGTAGTTATACTAACCAATTCAACTTTCGTGAATTGATGATTACGAATCATGCCACGCGTATCACGCCCAGCAGCACCAGCTTCTGCCCTAAAACACGGAGTTGAAGCTGTCACACGTATTGGCAACTGCAATTCACTTAAAATATCGCCTGCTACCATATTGGTAAGGCTTACTTCCGAAGTGGGAATCAACCAGTGATTATGACTAGTCAAAAAACTATCGTGCTCAAACTTTGGCAACTGGCCAGTACTGAACATTGCAGAATCATTTACAAGTAATGGTGGAGAAATTTCAGTATAGCCAAATTCACTGGTGTGGGTATCTAGCATAAACTGGGCAAGACTACGTTCAAGTCGACTAAGCGCACCTTTTAATAATACAAAACGTGCCCCTGAAAGTTTTGTAGCAGTCGCAAAGTCCATTAGACCAAGCGCTTCACCCAATTCATAATGGTGTTTTGGTGTAAAGGAAAATTCTTTTGGAATTCCCCAACGTAAAACTTCAGCATTTCCTGTTTCATCTTTACCAACAGGCACATCACTTGCCGCAACATTAGGAATTGCACTTAAAATATCGTGAAGTTCTTTTTCTTGTTCTTTTGACTGCTCCTCAAAAACTGCAATTTTTTGTTTTAAAGTTTCCCCTTCTGAGGCAATTACATCTGTAGATTCTCCATTACGCTTCGCTTCACCAAAAGCTTTAGCGTGGGCATTACGCTGACTTTGAAATGACTGTAAGTCTGTTAAAGTTTGCCTGTGAACTTTATCAAGACCCAAAATTAATGAAGAAGCACGTTCCTGATTACGATCAGTTAGTAATTTATCAAATAGTTCGGGGAACTCCCGAATAAAACGAATATCATGCATAAGTATTTTCTAAGTGAACCGGTTTGGTCCAATGTATCATAAGCAGGGTCGCCCCATAAAGAACTATCATTGGCAAAGCTAGTGCAATCATACTTAAAGCATCCGGTGGAGTAATAACAGCACTTACCAAGCAAATAACCAATATAACCAAACGCCAACGTGACTTTAAATCATCAAATGAAATAATATTTAGCCGTACAAGCGAAAATAGCACTACAGGTAATTCAAACCCCAAACCAAACACAAACATTAAACGCTGAATAAAATTCAAATAATCGCTCAGCTTAGGTAAAAAATATAACGGAATATTTTTATGCTCAAAGCTTATAAAAAAACTAAAAGCTCTTGGTAACACTAGTGTTTGTGCAAAAAAAACACCTATGTAAAACAAGAATGGAATAGCAATTACAACATAACGTAGAATTTTTCTTTCATTAACAAAAAGCCCAGGCCGCAAAAAAAGCCAAACTTGAGTTAAAAAAATTGGAAAAACCAGCAGTAGCGCTGCAAAAAATGCTAAATTTATTTCGCTAAAAAATGCCTCTGGCAAACTAGTGTACACAAGCTCTCTGCCCTGGCTTAAAATTGGCTGTAATGGTTTTGTAAGTAAACGTTGTAAAAATCCTGCAAAATAATAGAAAAAAGCAAATGCCAAAACAAAACTAATTGCCACTATCAACAAACGGTTACGCAACTCATAAAAATGGAATTTGAATGTTTGTGGTATATCAGGCATTTTCTTGTGTAATACCAAGGTGTTTACCTATAGATTGTAAAGCTTCTTCCAGATTTTTAGGAGAAATTTCAGCAATTGGAGAACGAACTTTTGTAACTCTCTTAACACTTCCTTGGCTGACCTTTATGCTAGCAATATAAGGGGATCCAAAAAAACGATTAACCAGCTCCAGCAACATTGGCTCAACATAACGAGCAGTTGCCATACCAGATGAACCTGCTTGTAAAAGCAAAACCTTAGAAGAAGAATTTGTTTGAATACCAATAGGCATAAAGCATCTAGCAAACTCACCCCCAACAATGTTTTCCCAGTCATGGATGAGCATTGCTTCGCGATATGCCTTTTGGGTTCGCAATGGTTTTAGAGTTTTTGATAAAAGGTATTGTAATGTTGCCATAAGCTTTTATCTACCTAAAAGAATATGAAATTATTTAAGAAAGATTAAAAGCTATTCAATAATTAGAATATAGCTTGAATCCGAAGAGATAATTTTGCGTAAAGACTTGGTAGGGACCGACTTTCCCAGCACTTAAGTGATAGTATCATAGGCGCAGAGCGGTTTCACGGTCGAGTTCGGGATGGGTTCGGGTGTTTCACGCTCGCTATTCCCACCAAATCTTTTCGCAAAATT
>CAMASM010000007.1 GCA_945860985.1 Candidatus Finniella inopinata | reverse complement strand
TGTGAAAAATATGAAACAAGAGGAATTTGATGAAGTCATGGAAAATTACAATACAACACCCAGAAAATCTTTGGGATGGTTAACTCCTCTTGAGGCCTTTAATGAAAATTTACACCGTGTTGCACTTCGAACTTGAATGTGGCCTTTACATTAACAATTAAAATAAATATGCAATATTAATCTAAATAATACTTACTATTTCAAATAAAACGATTATAAATACTAAAAATTAACAGTTTGTTAACTTTTATTTCTTATAATGAGTTATTAAGATATCCTCACAAGCCATTTCTCTTTCTAAAAAAAGTATAAAAATATCCTTGGTTTTATATTCTTACTATTTTGTTCTTTTTTCTAAAAGTTATGTTTAACCGATTTTATTTATGGAGAGTTACATGACAAGTTTTTTAAAAAAAATATTACCGTTGAGTTTAGTACTATTAACTATGCAGGTTATGGTAGCCGGTGCAGATGCCCCTATTTCAGGCGATCAGCAGGATGAAGAGTCAAGAAAGGGGAAAGTATCGGTTGATCCACAGGAAGGTGAGGCAAATAAAAGAAGAACACCTCCGTCATTAAAACTTGAAGATCCGTTCGATTCTCTGATGACACGATTAAAAACTTTAAATATGAGTGGTAAACTTATTTTATGGTGTGAAGAAATTTCTGATTACTATTATGATTTACGACTTAAAACTGATTTTTCTACCTTACCGCAATTAAGGGAGAAAATTTTAAGTAATGAGCTTCCAGAGGGTGGGGTGCATATGGTTAACCTTGCCTTTGATTTTTTAATTTTGCATGGCCCTACCCAAAGATTAAGAACACCACTTTCATTTGGGTGCCCTTCTCCACACGTGCACTTTGATTCCCCTGAAGTGTCACCAATAGCACCTTTGCCAGCCGTTCTAGATATTATTGTTAAAAAAGCAGAGCAACCAATATATGCAGCAACACGCGTGGTTCCGGCATCTTTAATTAAGCAGCATTTGCAAAAATATATTGCCGGACAAGACGAGGCATTAACCTCGCTTAGTTTGATAGTTCACAGATTTATGTGTAACGGAATACTGCTGCAAACTGGACAAAAAGCAAGTAAACCATCTCATTGTATTTTAACTGGACCATCAGGTAGTGGTAAAAGTGAGACCATGCGTCAGCTTGGTTTGTTTATGAATGTGCCAATTTTGTATATTAATGCCCCGAGTATAACTGCAGAGGGTTATAAGGGTATTAATTTTAGCGATGCTGTTGGTAATTTCTGGAAAGCAAATAATTATCCAAGGTCAGCGCTTGTTGTACTTGAAGAGATTGATAAGCTGGCGTCAACTGGTGGTAATGAAGAGAAAAATTTTGGCCTGGAAATTCAGAAGCTTTTGTTGTCATCATTAGATGGTAACCCTGTTTCAACTGCAAAAGGTCTTTGTGACATTAGTAATTGGCTGTTTGTGGGCACGGGAGCTTTTTCAATGTTAAACAAATCAAAGGGTAGGTCATCTGTTAGGAAAACAACTGCTACAACTCATGAAGATTTAAAAAGGGCAGGATTTCAGCCAGAATTTGCTAATCGTATAAGGTCTATCATACCATACAAAGGCCATACTAGGGCTACAATGCTGGAAGTGCTTACTAAGGAAGATTCTCCATTAGAGCAAACAAAAGGTGAATTTAAAAAATTTTATAATATTAACCTAGTTTTTGAACCTAGTGTATTGGGAAGATTAGCAGAAATTAGTTTAAAAGTTGATACTGGTGTTAGAGCGGTGCATACAATTTTAGGCAAAATTTTAGAGCCTTATTACGAGCAGGCTTCTATTCTAATGGATATCGATTCTGGTTGCGAAAGGATTTTGCAAGTTAATTTAAAAGATATTGAAAAAAGTTTGGAAGTTTTCGATGTGGAAGAGGAAAAAGAAGATGGTCCTCCGTTTGGAATGTATATTTAAAAAATTAAGTCTGATATGGATTTTTAATGCTTTTAATAATAAAACGCAACGGCACGCCTGGCATATTAAAGTCGTCACGCAGCCCGTTGCTAAGGTACCTAATATAAGAATCTGGTAGGTCTGCTGCCTTAGTTGAAAACAGGGCAAATGTTGGTGGGCGAGTTTTAATTTGAGTCATGTACTTAATGCGAATTCTCCTGCCGGCAATAGCAGGTGTTGGGTGTTTTTCCAGCATGAAAGGTAGCCATTCATTAAGTTTTGCTGTTGAAATGCGGCGATTCCACATTTTGTGAATTACCAAAACGTTATCTAAAAGTTTTGTTAGGTTATCTTTATTTATTGCTGAAATTGCAACCATAGGAACATCGCGTACTTGTGCTAGCTGAAAATTTAGCTGGTTACGAATATGTTCCATTAGTTTTGGTAGGTAATTAATTTTATCAATTTTATTGATGGCAATAACTAGTCCTCTGCCTTCTTCAACAATTTGCTGTGCCAGCCCCATGTCTTGTTTTTCAAGTTGTTCTTCAATTGGGATAGTTGCATCAATAACTAGAACTACAATTTCGGCAAATTGTAAGGTTCTGGTGGCGCTTTGTACAGCTAACCGCTCAACTTCATCTTGTATACGTGCTTTGCGGCGGATTCCCGCTGTATCAATCAATTCAAAAACTTGGTCATTGTGTTGCCAAATTAGGCTGACTGAATCGCGGGTTACACCAGGCATATCTGCGGTTAGAAGGCGTTCTTGACCAATTAATGCATTAATTAGGGTAGATTTTCCTACATTAGGACGTCCCATAATTGCTAATTTTAATGGTCTTTCAGTGACTGGTATTTCTTCTGTTTCATTAATATGCGGGTAAATTGCTTGGTACAATGCGTCCATGCCTAAGTTATGCTCTGCTGAAACACTGATTACGGTTTGAAATCCTAGGGAAAATACATCGTACTCTACTTGTTTAGATTTTTTACTATCGCACTTATTAATAAGAACAATTACGTTCTTATTTTTTTTGTGTAAAAATTTAGCGATATGCTGGTCAAATGGTGTTATTCCTGCAATGCCATCAACTACAAATGCAACCATATCAGCTGCTTCAATAGCTGCTTCACTTTGAACCTGCATATTTTTAGAAAGTTCAGGATAGCTAGCTGCTGTAGCTGGATCTGCTAGACCTGGTGAGTCTAAAACGCAAAAAGGCATATCCCCATAATAGGCTTGCGATTCTTGAAAGTCCCTGGTCACCCCAGGACGTTCGTGAACAATAGCTAACTTCCTACCAATTAAACGGTTGAATAAGCTAGACTTGCCCACATTAGGACGGCCAATTAGGGCAAGAGTAAACATAAATTTTTATCGCCAAGCTTGCAGCATGCCAGAATCTGTTAGGATAAAGACGGTTTTATCTGCAGCAATAGCTGACAATTGGCATGGCGCTCCTGTTTCAATTGTTGTGGAAATTTTTCCATCAGCAACATCTACTAAAGCCATCTGCCCGCTAGTGCTAAGGATAACTAGCTTATCGTTAACTACGATTGGGCCAGCCCAAGTAATTACGGTATCACTATCACGCTTACGTGGCAGTGACACGGCCCAGCGTACTTGCCCTGTTGATTTTAACATACAGACAAGATCATCGTTTGTTGTAATTAAGAAAATGAAATCACCAGATACTGCTGGGGTGCGTAGAGCACCTATGTCATTGGTCCAATGTTTTTTACCAGTAAGCACATCGTAGGATCCTACTTTTCCACCATGGCTTGCTAAGTATACAGTATCATTTTCAATAATTGGACGCGCACGAATATGAGCAATGCTTGAAACTGTATCAATACGCAGGGCAGGGGTCATTGTGTCTGACCATAACATTCTACCGCCTTCTGGGCTTAAGCTATAAATCTCTCCAGATGTAAGGGCCACTACAATCGCTTGTGAACAAACAGCTGGAGAACTTCCTCCAAGCAGTGAACAAGGCTCAACTATACCAGCATAATCCCACAGCTCTTCGCCTGTTTTTGAGTCTAATGAAAAAATTTCATTGTTAACGTTTACAACATATATACGGCCTGCAAAGACTGTAGGGGCAGCACGAATTGGGGTTTCTAGCATTTTACTCCAAATAGTTTTACCTGTTTTGGCTTCAACACAAAGAACTTCCCCGAACGAAGTCGTGATAAACAATGTCTCATCAACTGCCGCGAATCCACCCCCCATGGTGTTGCTATGCCCTTCTTCAGGAGATGTATTTTTCTCCCAAACCAATACTCCATCTTCAGTTTTTCTTGCTTGAACCTTTCCATTAATATCCATGGTGTAAATTAAGCCATTATTAACGACAGGATGGGTAATTAGGCGATGGTATGTATCAGCTCCGTCACCAATTTGTTGTTCCCAAACTTTCTGAAGGTTATTTCCTACAGCAACTGGTGGAACCATGTGACTAGGTGTGCCACCAACTTGACTCCAGTTTTTAATATCTTGGGCTGCGGGTACAGAAACATTTAGGTGAGCGATTGATTCATCTGGCTTTAGGGCATCACCCACCACGATAAATGGTTCTCGTTCTCCTTTTAGTTTCTCCTTATTTTCACTACAGCCAGTTAAAACTAATAGTGCTATGGAGATGGCAATGAATGGCAATTTTCTCATTAATAAACCTTAATTTGCTAGTTGGCTTGCTAGATTTTGCGTTATCATCTGAGCGCGCAGTCGCAAATCTTTGGGGGTTTTTTCATCTTGGGCAATTTTTGTGAAAATTTCAGTAGCTTTAGGGAAGTTTTTCTTACGCATCTCAATCATGCCATGTAACTCTAATGCTAAATGGCGGTATGGATCACCATTATTTTCACAATTACTAAGAAGTTTAAGTAAACTTTCAATCTCTCCTGGTGCTTCATCTCTTAAGGTATCTAGACGCAGTCCAACAAATAAAACCGTTGCAAGTTCTCTTAATAGGTGTTCTGTTTGGCGATCATCCATAATTTCTTGGTAAATTTTTTCAGCACGCGCCAAATCTTGGTGACCAGTTGGTTGGCGTAAAATGGTTGCTATATTAAATTTAGCAAGAGTGCTATAGGTGCGGTGCGAAGTTTTAGCAATATTTTCCATAGCGGCCAGGGCGTCACCAACGCTTTTATTAAACATCAATGTCTGTGCACTTAAAAACTGCTGAGATATGATATCTCTTTGTTTGGCTTGGTAATGCTGCCACCAGTTAAAAGCTCCAGATAAGCCAATTAACACAACAAGCCCAATGGTTATGCTTTTGCCGTATTGCTTCCAGAGTTTTTCAAATTTTTCGTGGCGGAGGTCACTTTCAACTTCATTTATAAATTGTTCGAAATTATTTGACATAAAATTTGATTTTGATCTTAAAATTCATACATAGATGTACTATATACTGTATTAAGGTAACAGCAAATAGCTGATGTTGATGACGATACTTACAATTTTAGTTGCACCCAATCCTCTTTTACGAAAAAAGGCTGAACCAGTTGCCCTGGTGGACGCTTCAATTAAAAAATTACTTAAAAATATGGAAGAAACAATGTACGCGGAGGATGGCATTGGTTTAGCTGCTCCGCAAATTGGTGTTTCTAAGCGAATATTAATTGTGAATGTGCCGGCTAATGTAGGGGTGGATGGTGATTTAATAGAAGGTATTAAGCCTGACCCTGATTTATTTTTTATGATTAATCCAGAAATTGTAAGTACAAGTGATGATTTTGCCACATGCCAAGAGGGTTGTCTTTCTGTTCCTAAACAGTATGCTTCGGTTACGCGTCATGCAAGTGTTGTAGTGCGTTACCTTAATGAAGAAGGGAAAACTTTGGAACGTGAGTTTAAGAACCTACAAGCCGCTTGTGTACAACATGAGATGGATCATTTAGATGGTAAACTTTTTGTGGATTATCTCTCAACTTTGAAGCGAGATATGTTGATTCGTAAAGCAAATCGTTTATATCAAAAACTGTAGGTGATGGCAAACCAATAAGGAATTTAATAATACTTAAAATATTTAAATCATAGGCGTTAACCTTTTTTTTACTTCCTAGTGGCAGGATTAACTTAAGTAAAGATATGTAACGTATATGTTGATTATGGCTCAGATTTTCTTTTTCAGTATAATGTTTTTTTCACTTTCAGTAAGTGATGCTTTTTCTTGCCAAGCTGGCGGTGGCCAATTTATGCCACAAAATGGAATGGGTGGACATGGCGGCGCTGGTGGTGGTGTAGGATGTCCTTATCAACAGCAACCAGCATCACCTTATGGGCAAGGTATGGGACCTAATATTAACTCTGGTCCAGTTATGAATATGAGTCCAGGGTTTCCAGGCGCCTATGGTGGCCAATTACCACAAGGTCCAGGTGCCGCAGGTCAGTACCCTAGTTTTGCTGGTCAAAATCCAACAGCAGGGTATGGTGCTGGTCAATCTAATGATGTTAGGTGTTTTAGGGTAATGCCAAATGGCCAGATGGTTCCTATTGACCCAAGCACAGCGGCAGATGAGCTTTCCTCTTTGGCTTCTAAAAATGCAGAAGAAGAAAGAAAACGTCTTGAAGCAGCGAAAAGACAATGTCTTGCTAATATTGAAGCTGAAGAAATTAAGCTTAGAGCAAAAGAAGATGCGAAAATCATTACTGATGCTGCGCAACAAAGGTCAGCTGAAGTGGTTGTAGCTGCTGCTCAAAAAGGTGAAGGTGAAGGTGAAGCGGCTGCTTTAACAGTGGATGCAGCGGTTGCTCCTGCTGCGGATGTAGTTGCAGCAGCTACAAATCCTAATGTTACAAATGAAGGTGTGCAAATAATTACGGTTGCTTAAAAAGAGGTCAGCAGTAGCCAACCTCTTTACTGTGGTTTAGTTTACAAAACCTCAAAACCTGGAGAATTATAAGCAATAAGTTTTCCGCCTTTTACTAGTAGTGACTTGAAAAATGCAATTTCTTCTCCAGCTTTTTCCTTATCCGTTCCAATTAACATCTTTAAGACATGTTCATCAATGATAACTTCAAATCCACCAATAGCAGTTGCAGCTGCAAATAATCCTGCCTTGAAAACTGGATCAAAAATATCAGCCACAATTGTTGGAAGTATTCCAGGTGTTCTGGCAACAGTTACGTGTTTATCGTGGTCACAGTGACATCCTGATGAAACAAACCCCGTATGGTCGTGTATGTAATAATTTGGCATATTATATAATTTTTCATCTAAAGAAGCATTACCGCAACCAAGCACTAATGTGCGCTTATCTCCAATAGCAGCGGCTAAATGCTGATATTGACGATATGCATCTAAAGAAATATGCATAGTAAGCAGGCCTGTTTTTTGTGCGATTCCTAAAACTGCATTTTCGTTTCCTTTTACAAATGGAATTACGTAAACATAGTCTTTTTCGCCAGTGCCACCAAAAGATGCTTGGGCTATAACCTGTGATATTTGGAATATTGCAAGGTTTGCTTGGTCTTCAGCTGATAATTTTGCAGCGGCAGCTACTTTTGCTTGCTCAATAAAAAATTCTTGCGCTTCTGGAACTGTGCCCAAAAAGGCTTCTAGTCTTTCTGGGTGAATTTCGTAAAACCCAGGAAATCCTAGGGGACACCTGAAAGTTTGTTGTGCTTCAGTTTGGCAACCTCTAACTAAGACTGGATTTACTTCTTCCGCTGCTGCAACATTTGCTTCTGCTGCGGCGTTTAAGATGCTTAAACCTGCCAGTATAACATAAGTAGAGAAAGCAATATTTAGTACATTTTTCATAAATTCATCAATTTAAATATGTTTATTGATGTTATATAATAACTAATACTGAAATTACAACAAAATTATTACTCATTTCTCAATTCTATTGCAATTTTGTGAAATTCATTCAGGCACTCTGGGTTTAACAATGCTTCTTTGTTGTTAATTTCTTTACCATGAATGACATCGCGCACAGTTATTTCGGCAAGCTTATTATTCTTAGTACGGGGAAGGTCGCTTACCGCAATAATTTTGGCGGGAACGTGGCGTGGAGTTGTGTTTTTGTGGATATGTTGTCTAATGTGATTGATTAAATCGACCGTAAGTTCAAATTTTGGCTTTAGCACTATAAATAAAATTATGCGTTCATCATCGTGCCATTTTTGTCCAATGGCTAAGCATTCGCTAACTTCATCAATATTTTCAAGCTGTCTGTAGATTTCAGCAGTGCCAATACGTACTCCACCAGGGTTAAGGGTAGCATCAGACCTACCGTGAATTATTAGGCCGTGATTTTTAGTCCATTCACAAAAGTCTCCATGGTGCCAAATGTTATTAAACCGCGCGTAATAGGCTTGGTGATATTTTTGACCTGAGTCGTCTTTGAAAAAACTAATTGGCCTGCAAGGAAACGGCTTGGTGCATACTAATTCGCCAGCGCCAGTTTTAAGTGAGTTTCCTTGTTCATCAAATACATCTACCGCAAGACCTAAGGCTGGCCCTTGAATTTCACCACAGTGTACTGTGCTTAAAGGGTTGCCCATTACAAAGCATGAAACAATGTCTGTGCCACCCGAAAGGCTACTAATTTGCACATCACGCTTTAGGTTACCCCAAATATATTCAAAAGTTTCAGGCAATAGCGGTGATCCCGTTGAGCCAATGGTTTTGAGTTCGTTTAGTTTGTGAGTTTTTGTAATATCAACTTCTAATTTGTGTAAGTTGCTTAAATACTTTGCAGAAATGCCAAAAAAGTTGATTTGTAATTCTTCAGCAATATCCCAAAGAAGAGTTGGGGTTGAAAATGTTGGTGAGCCATCGAACAATACAATATGCGCGTTTGATGCTAATGCACTAACTAACCAATGCCACATCATCCAGCTGCAGGTGGTAAAGTAAAATACGTTATCGTTTGGTTTAATATCGCATTGTAATTGGTGTTCACAAAGGTGTTTTAATAAGGTGCCGCCAACTCCGTGGACAATGCACTTTGGTATGCCAGTTGTTCCAGATGAATACAATATGTAAAGGGGATCATTAAAATTGACTGGAGTAAAAGAAATTTCAGTTGCATCGCTAGAAGCTAGTAGTTGGTCCCATCTAGGGTAGCCATGTTGAAGGCCAAGGTATGATACAACCACTACACGTTCAACTGTTGGCAGGTGCTCTAAAATTTCCGGTAATCGTTCAAGGCAAGAAAATTCTTTGCCGTTGTAGTGGTATCCATCGGCTATTACCAGCACTTTTGGTTCTATTTGACTGAAACGATCGATTACTCCTTGGATGCCAAAATCGGGGGAACAGGCAGTCCATACGGCACCTTGGGCGGCTGTTGCAAGCATTGCAGCAACTGTTTCAGGTATGTTGGGTAAATATCCGGCTACACGGTCACCTTTGGTAACGCCCCAATCTTTGAAGCGATCAGTAATTTTGCTGACTGTTAAGTAAAGCTCTTGGTAGGTTAGTTGGCGTTGAGTTTTATTTTCACTTACAAAGGTTATGGCTGGAAGATCGTTTTTTTGTCGCAGTAAGTTTTGGGCAAAATTTAAGGTTGCATTTGGGAAAAACTGGGCATGCTCTACGCTTTGCGGATTAAGTAAAACAGATTCGCCTTTGGTGCCAATGACATTGCAGAAATCCCAAACCTTATTCCAAAATTGCGGAATATTATTGATAGACCATCGTTGGAGATCTTGATAGTTTTTGTGAGGGATGTCTTTGGCAAATTGTACTAGCAAGCTGTTAGCTATGCGTTCGGGTGATGGGGTCCAAGTAATGTTCAAACTTTGTCTATAAAATTTTGTGAACTTTTACCATTCTACGCTTTTTCAAATTTCTGGCCTAGAAAAAAATTGTTGTGCGAAAATTGGCCCAGCTGTTTTAGACAATTAGGCCAAATTCTTTTTTTTAATCCTTAGGTTCACTTAACCTTTTATTGAGCGCATCAAATTCTTTTTTATTTTCTTCTAGATAAGTTTCTGTGTCTTTTTCTAAACTAACTAAATTTTTTAAGCTGGCATCAAATGGGCCACCACCTTCAGAAACAATTGGATTAATACGTGTATAGTGCCCAACAACTAGATCTTTAGCGTATTCATCTGGTTCTGAAGATATTGCATTTAGTCCTATGTCAAAAATTCTCAAGGCATAGTTAGTCAATGTCAAACCTCCTTTAAAAAGTCTGTAGTACAGAGGGTCTTTTATAATTCCATTTCCTAGCGAAACAATTTCAAAACTTTCTATATTTGGGAAAAGTTTTTTAGCTTTCGAAACAAGAATAGCTGTAGGGTTGTTGCAGCCTATAAATCCATCTGCTACTAAATATCTTTGGTTAGGGGCGTTAAAATTAATAGGGTAAAGTACGCGAGGGTAAAAGGCAAAAGGAACTGCGCTGCTAGCTAAAAATACATCTTTAGTTCTAAATATCTCTTCGGTTTCCCAACTACAAATGACCTTTGGTTTCACTGCTAGACAATCAAAGGTTATTCCAACGCTCGGAATAATGGATTGGTCAAAGGTTGTATTTCCGCATTTTGCTTCTGCAAGGCTTTCTAAGGCACCAGTGTCATATATTGACCATAATGGAATCCGCCTGCGAAAAACTTTTGGTGCTTCTGTCTTTAACATATCTGATAATTGCTTTGCGGACCAACGAGGCTTAGATTTATTGCCTTCTGATGGTAAAGTAAGCCCGGCAGTTAAAAGGCAGCCAACTGAAGTTCCTCCTACTAGGTGAAATAAGTCGGAAATAGCTTGCCCTGTTTCTTCTTCAATTTTTTTTAGTACTGTGGCTGGCATTATGCCTCTCATTGCGCCACCATCAACCTCTAAAATTCTTACGGTTTTTACTTTTTTTCTACTTTCTATGCTGTTGTCAGGACATCTTGATTTTCCATCAAGAATTTCCTCAACAAGTTTTGTTCCTCTGCTACTTCTGTGGCAAGTTTCATGGTGGCTTTCTCTCTCTCTCTCCTTCTCTTTTACTACTTTTTTGGTTTTACTTGAGAATATTTCATCTATAGTTTCTGAGGCGTTTACTGTCAGGCATGCAGAAAAAAAACAAGACATTATTACAAATAGGTAACTTTTAATTTTCTTATAATTTGACATAACTATCACAATTTAAATTCAATTTGTATTTGAATTATGATTGTGTATTCTTAAGATTGTATTAATTCAAACTAATTAATTTGTATTATTCACCCATAGTGAGTCAGAGATTTTTAGGTGATCAGAGGTTTTTATAGGCGCCCTAGGAAACCTATTTTCCTTATGCTAGAATTTTAAAAAATAGAAAGATTTAACATCTGTGAAAAAATATTTATCTGGTTTAGTGGCACCATGTATGTTTGCTCTATTGCTTACATCATGTGCTGACGATAGTGAAAAATTTGATGAAATGTCAGTTGAGCAATTATATCTTATGGCTGTTGATCGAATGGAAGCCAAAAAATATAAAGATGCCGGTACAGCATATGCTGAGGTTGAGCGCCAGCACCCGTACTCTGACTGGTCACTTAATGCACAAATTATGTCTGGGTATGCTTACTATTTAGCTAAAAAATACGAAGAAGCTAATGAAGCATTTGAAATGTTTATTCAATTACACCCAGGTCATGAATACGTACCTTATGCTATGTACATGATTGGATTAATTTCCTATGAAGAAATTCCAATTGTTGAAAGGGATCAAACCCCAGCAAAAGAAAGTATAGAAGCATTCCAAAAGCTAATGAATCGTTTTCCCGATACAAATTATGCCAAGGATGCCAGGATGAAAATCGATTTCATTCGTGACCACTTGGCTGCTAAAGAGTTAGAAGTTGCGCGTTATTACCAACATAAGGAAGCACATTTGGCAGCGATTAACCGCCTAAAGGGTGTTGTGAAGGAATATGAAAATTCGGCGCAAGTTCCTGAGGCTTTGTATCGTTTGGTGATTTCGTATTTAGCACTTGGACTTTATGATGAAGCTAAAGCTTCAGCTGCGGTGCTTGGCCATAACTACAATAATTCAACCTGGTATGGCGAAGCCTATGAAGCAATGCAAGCCCTGAAACGCTAAAGCAATGCTACTTACGCTTAGTATACGCAATGTAGTGTTGATTGAAGCGTTAGATTTAAGCTTTGCTCAAGGATTTTGTGTTTTTACTGGCGAAACCGGTGCTGGAAAATCTATATTGCTGGATGCTTTATGTTTGGTGTTGGGGCAAAGGGGTGAGCAAACTTTGATTCGCAAAGATGCTGAACAAGCTTCTGTTTTTGCAGAATTTCAACACAGTTCAGTGTTTGATAATTTTTTTGAGCAACAAAGCATTCCTTTGTCTGAGGTTATTTCTTTACGAAGGGTGCTACAGGCTAATGGAAGGTCAAAAGCTTTTATTAACGATGAACTAGTTTCGGTGCAAGTTTTAAAAAATTTGGGTGATCAATTACTTAATATTCATGGTCAGCATGATCACTTATTTGAAATTAGTAAGCAACGCGAATTACTAGATCAATCTATTGATTTGGGCACAAAGCGGAATGTTGAAAATGCATTTATTGATTTGCAAGCTGCCAAAGAAAATTTAGAAAATTTTGAAAAAATTTTGGTTAATGCGCACTCTCAAAGAGCATTTATTAAAATGCAGCTGGATGACCTTAATAAATTACGCCCACAAGAAAATGAAGAAACCTTATTGTTGGAAAAGCGCCAAGTTATTGTAGGCTTTGCCAAAATTGCCGATACCGTATCAAGCTGTTTGAAGGGGTTAACTTATCCCAAAGATTTTGCTGCTGAAATAGGGCAGTATCAGCAGGTTTTAGTTCGATCAAATAATATTCAGCTTAAAGCGTTAGATGATGCGGCAAGTGGGCTAGATCGTGCTTATATTGAAGTTAAAGAGGTACAGCAACTTTTGCAGGATTTGTTAGAGCAGCATCAAGAACATGCTCAGCAATTGCAAGTGTATGATCAACGTTACAGTGAAATTCATGCCATTTCTAAAAAGTATGGTATAAGTGGCGACGAGCTTTACCCCCTTTGGGTTGATTTGCAAAAACAAGAAAGCTGCATGGGTGATGCTGAATATGAAAGAAGTCAGCTGCAAAAACAAGTTTTGCACAAGCGACAAGAATACCTAGATACGGCTAAAATTTTATCAAACAAACGTAGGCAGGCGGCTGAAATTTTGGAAAACTCTGTATTGGCAGAATTGCCTGATTTGTTTTTGCCTCATGCTCGGTTCCGTATTAACTTACATGCCTTAGCAGAGGGGCAGTGGGGAATAATGGGTACAGAGCAAGTAATTTTTGAGGTGTGTATGAATCCAGGACAACCATTTAGTGCTTTGCATAAAACAGCATCAGGTGGAGAAATGGCTAGGTTAATGTTGGCATTAAAAGTGGTTACGTCAACTCAAAAAAATTTGGCCACTCAAATTTTTGATGAAATTGACCAAGGGGTTAGTGGGGCAATTGCGTTGGCTATTGGTAAGCGCTTACGTCGTTTAGGGGAGTGTGGTCAGGTTATGGCTATTACTCACTCAGCGCAGGTTGCATCTCAAGCGCATCACCATTTGATTGTTCAAAAGGAACAGGGCCAAAACACTACAAGTACCAACGTTTTGACTTTAGGGGAACCAGATAGAGTTAACGAAATTGCACGCATGCTTTCCGGCCAACAAATTAATGATGTGGCACGCAAAGCAGCGATTGAATTAATGAAAGGGTAAATCATGATTGTTTTATGTGCAGGTGGTACTGGTGGGCATGTTTTTCCGGCTGAAGGTTTGGCTGCAATTTTGAAAAAGCGTGGCCATAAGCTTGGGCTAATCACTGATAAGCGTGCCATGAATTTTGTTAATTACGAATATTTTGATGCTATTCAAGTTGTAAATGTTAGGCGAAGTAACATATTTGTTTACATATTAACTTTTGTTGAGTGCACGCTACGGTCTTTATGGTTTTTGTATTCTCATAAAGCTAAAATTGTAGTTGGTTTTGGAGGATACCCATCATTACCTGGTATGATTTCAGCTAAATTATTATTAAAAAAGACTTTGATTCACGAACAAAATTCTGTTTTAGGAAGGGCTAATAGATTTTTACTAATTTTTGTTAAGGGGGTGGCTACGAGCTTTTTTCAAACTAAACACGCATCAAATTCAGCTGTTTGGATTGGGAATCCGGTACGAGAATCTGTTCAGGTTGTTATGGCACAGAGACCAACAAAAAATAGTGACCAGTTTCATATATGCATAGTTGGTGGTAGCCAAGGAGCGAAACTTTTTTCAGAGGTAATACCAAAAGCAATAGAATTATTACCTAAAGAATTATATTCAAAGTTATTTATTACTCAACAATGTCGGGTTGAACAGCTAAGCGAAGTTGAACAAATCTATAAAAAACTTGGAGTAAAGGCAAAATTAGAAAGCTTTTTTAGTGATATGCCAGCAAGGTTAAGTCAGGCTGATTTAGCAATTTGTCGTTCTGGGGCTTCAACTATTGCTGAACTTACTTGCTTGGGAGTACCTGCAATTTTTGTGCCATTGGCTATTTCAAAAGATAATGACCAAGGTGAAAATGCGCAGGCTGTAGTTAAAGCAGGTGGTGCATGGGTGTTGAAGGAAAGAGAATTTACTCCACAGAAATTAGCTGAGCTATTAGTAAAGATTATGCAAAATCGTGAATCTTTAGAAAGTATGGGGCAAGCTGCACGTTCTATAGCAAAACCTCATGCTGCAGAAGATTTAGCTAACTGGCTTGAAACTTTCTTGTAGGATAGCTATTTTTATAAGTATCTCTTTTAATAATTTTAGACATGAATATTTTGCCTGGTCAGACTCGAGCTCTTCATTTTATTGGTATTGGTGGTATTGGTATGAGCGGTATCGCGGAAGTACTTCACCAAAGTGGTTACCAAGTTCAAGGCAGTGATATTGCCGAAAGCTATAATACCAAAAGGTTGCAAGCCCTAGGTATCAAGACTTTTATAGGCCATGATGCTAGCCATGTTTCTGATGTTCAAGCAGTAGTGGTTTCAACTGCAGTTAAATATGATAATCCAGAGCTGGTTGAGGCAAGACGCTTGCGAATTCCGGTAATGCACCGATCAGAAATGCTGGCAGAAATTATGCGAAGTCGCTTGTCGCTGGCTGTTGGTGGTACTCATGGTAAGACTACTACAACATCATTAATGGCTTGGCTGCTTGATGCTGCTGGTATGGATCCAACTGTGGTTAATGGCGGCATTATTAACGAGTATAATACCAATGCCAGGCTTGGCAAAAGTAATTGGGCAGTGGTTGAGGCTGATGAATCGGACGGTAGCTTTACAAGACTTCCTGCAACTATTGCTGTGGTTACCAATATTGATCCTGAACATATGGAACATTATGGTACTTTTGAGGTTTTACTCAGTGCGTTTAGGCACTTTGTGCGTAATATTCCGTTTTATGGTTTGGGCGTTTTGTGTAGTGACCATCCTGTAGTCAAGTTGCTAGCTGAGGAAATTAGTGACCGCCGGATTGTTACTTATGGTTTTGATGAAATGGCCGATGTTAGTGCTCAAAATGTTAGGTATGATGCTGACGGGGTTACTTTCGATGTTGTTTTAAGGTCATGTTATCTTAAAAAACAGCGCACCATGGCTAGTTGTGTTGATGGTAATGTCACTACTTTGCCAGCAATCTTAAAAGATGTTCATTTGCCTATGATGGGTCGTCATAATGCGCAAAATGCTTTGGCGGTAATTGCCGTAGCACAAGAATTGGGCGTGGCAGATGCTGTATTAAGGCACGCTTTTAAAACATTTAAGGGGGTTAAACGTAGGTTTACTCAAGCTGGTAGTGTGCATGGAATTCGCATTATTGACGATTACGCGCATCATCCTGCTGAAATTAAAGCTGCGATTGCTTCAGCTAGGCAGGCGGTAAAAGGTAAGATCTATGCGATTGCTCAGCCTCACCGCTATTCCAGACTTAAAGATTTATTTGAAGAATTTAGTAATTGTTTTGAAGGATGCGACCAGGTATTGGTTTCACCAGTTTACTCTGCAGGCGAGGCCCCTAATGGGGTTACAGGGAAAGACCTAGCCGATAGCATTGCTAAGACTGGCCTTTTTGTAAAATATTTTGAACACCAATCGGAATTGCCAGGGCTATTAATGCCATTTTTACAACCAGGAGACATGGTAATTTGCATGGGGGCTGGTAGCATTACGGTTTGGGCATATGAGCTGTCTAAGGCTTTGGAAGAGAGTTTTTTGCCATCTTTGAAGGTTGCTAATGGAGGCTGCTAGTCTTAAAAAATTTACTGACTATGTAAACCTTCCAAATATCAGAGGGCGTTATAGTTATTCTGTTCCATTGTCTGGGTTGACTTGGTTTCAAGTAGGTGGTCCTGCTGGGGTGGTTTATAAACCAGAAGACGTTTCTGATTTGCAGCATTTTATAAGCAACTGTCAGAATGTGCCATATTTTGTGCTTGGTGCAGGCTCAAATATTTTGGTAAGAGATGGCGGTTATGACGGTGTAGTTGTCAAATTGGGGCGTAATTTTTCTGAGATTGTTATTCAAAATGATGAATTGATAGTTGGAGCAGCTTCGTTAGACCGTACGGTTGCCATGTTTGCTATGCAGCATGGTTTTTCAGGAGTTGAGTTTTTAGTAACTATACCTGGATCAATAGGTGGGGCTGTTGCTATGAATGCTGGATGCTACGATTATGAAATTAAGGATATTTTAAATTGGGTCGAAATTATTAATACTGATGGTAGTATGCAGCGTTTACAACCTGATGAGTTATGTTTTAGTTACCGTAAGTCTAAGTTACCAGAAGGTTCTATTATTGTAAGAGCTAGCTTTAAGGTTAATCCTGGTGATTCTGTTGAAATTCAGCAAAAAATGCAGAACTATTTACAATTGCGTGAAGAAAGCCAACCTACCAAAGGGCGCACAGGTGGCAGTACTTTCAAAAATCCCAATGGTCATAGAGCTTGGGAATTAATTGACTTGGCGCAATGTCGTGGTTTAACGATTGGATCGGCGCAAATGTCTGAAAAGCATTGTAACTTTATGCTTAATGTTGGCGGTGCAACTGCCGCTGATTTGGAAAATTTAGGTGAATTAGTTCGTAAAAAAGTTCAAATTTCCTCTGGCTGTCACCTTGAATGGGAAATCATAAGAGTTGGTAGAGTTTAACTTAGTCTTAGTTAATGGTGTAGTCTGTTTCCTGAAAATATCATTAAGCAAAATGGATTCCCGTTTTCACGAGAATGACAAGGAAAAGTAAGTATTTGTGTCGTATTCATTGTCATCTCCGCGCAGGCAGAGACCCATAAAATATGATCATTTTATATGAGGTTAGCCATAATTTCCTCCCGATAAAAACAGATTACATCTCTCATATTCTACAATTTTTTAATATATTGTTAATCTTCATTAACTAAATATTAATAAATAATGCTTATAATTAATCAATGTAAGGAATGTATAATGCATCCCTACGTAATATTAATTTTTAACAGGAGAAACATCATGAAGATATTAAATATTACAGCAAGTATGCTTGCATTTGTTTTATTGAGCGGTCCATCGTATGCCAGTGGTTCACTAAATGATGAGTTTGGTGAAACTGCATCTGCAGCCACCACTGCTACTACTGGATCAACAGCAACAATCGCACCTGTAGTAGTCGATGCTACAGGACCAACACCGTCAGTTACTCTATTGAGCCGATTATTATGGTTACCAGTAAAAGCAGTAAAGTCATTTGGCCTTGGAATTGTTGTGGGAGGGGCTGCAGCATATAATGGTGTCCATGAGACGTACTTAGCAGTATCAAATAAAGGGACGCACCCTGGAGATGTTCTAGTTGAGGGTAAATATCCCGATGTGTTAGATAACAATAGTCAGAGATGGAGCAGGTTTAAACTTGGACTTTTTGGAGTGTTTCCTGGATCTATAGCCGGTTTATTTTTGGTAACTGGTTTATCTTTTTGGAATTCTGATGAATATGGAAATATTGATGTACCTTCAATTCATCCGGGAGGTCCAGCTCAACCAGATCAGCCATCACCTGCAAGAAAGGCATTAGGATCTTTTTTAAATCTTTTGACTCTACCAGGCAAAATTTTTAATAGATAGAATCACACTCCACTTCTCTCATTAAAAAGATTATGGCTAACCGAGCCGTAATCTTTTGATTGGCAATATCACGCAAATTCTTCTTGTTAACTTGTTGTTAAATAAAATAAGTAACGATAGTGATTGTAAAATGGTAGTAACCAAATGCATATTTTTTAACATAATGGAGGATTTTTATGAAAATATTATTGAAAATTTTAAGTATTTCTTTAGTGGTTTTAGGGGCAAATTTTTTGACAGCCGCTGCTGTTTCTGACTTTTTGGGTGATGGGGAAGTAGATTCTATAAGAAAAGAGCAGGTGACAAGAGTGTGCTCTATACTAGATGGTCTTGTTTCAGAATCAACCACTCAGTTTCTTGCTGATTGTGTGCCAGTAGGTGGGGCTGGTCAACCTACAGACCGTTCTTATGATGCATTTAAGGTTGCTGTAGCAAATGCAATTATGACCCGTGAATTTCCCGCTTTTGCCAACACGAAAGAATCTATTGAGAGTTTTCGTAAGTCATTAACAATTGTAGCGCTAGATGATTTTGTTGGTGGAACTCTAAGTCGGTGTGCCGATGAAATGCTACACAGTTCAGTTACTATTAGTGACCACACTTCGATAGGATTTTTGAACTACGTGTACCAATCAGCAGTAGAATCCAGTATCTTGGCTCATTCTAGTGAAATGTCACTGGGAATTGGTGAAGAGTGAAATTTTGTATTGACTTTAGTCCCTGTTTGGGATAGTACTTTAATTAATGAGGGTTATAGCAAAAAAAGCATTAAGAGACTTCTGGGATTTCTATCCTGAAAGCAAGGTGTCTCTGCAGGAATGGTATGCTGAGGCTGAAACCTCAAAATGGGATAATCCTAATTGTATTAAGCTCAGATACCATAGTGCTAGTTTTTTAAAGGACAATCGCGTGGTATTTAATATATGCGGCAATAAGTTTCGTCTAATTGTTAAGATTAACTATGCTTACGGTGTTGTATATATTAGGTTTATAGGTACTCATAGTGATTATAATCGTATTAATGCAGAAATAATTTGAGAGTAGGAATAAAGTATGAATATTCGAGCAATCCACAACCACAAAGATTACGAATGGGCTCTTCAAGAGTTAACTGTACTAATGGATGCTGAATTAAATACTCCAGATGGTGATAGATTAGACATTTTAGCAACCCTAGTGGATGTGTATGAAAAGCAACATTTTCCTATCGAAGACCCGGATCCTATTGCCGCTATTAAATTTCGCATGGAACAACAGGGGCTTACTCCTAAGGATTTAGTGCCATATATAGGCCAAAGAAGCCATGTATATGAGGTACTTAATCGCAAAAGACCATTGTCGATGAAAATGGCAAAAAATCTTTATAAACATCTAAATATACCTGCTCGTATATTTTTGCAAGAAACGGCTTAAGTGGATATTTTGGGGGTTGGTTTAACCTCTATAAGAGTAGAAATAAGAAATTCTTACCATTGAGAATAAAGATTTTTTTATCTAGGTACTTGGTTTTGCTTTAACCCATCCCGCGGGTAAATCCTTATTAATATTAATACTAACAGGTTGAGGTGTTGGGAAGTTTAAAAGTTCTTCAAAGGAATCCTCCAGCGCAGCCTTTTTACTGACATTAACTGGCTTGGTGGTATCATTGCTGACTTTTTGCTTCCCTTTCTTTTTTTGCTTTATTCTTACGACGATTGGTTCATCATCTGTATCTGGGGTCGTATCAGTTTCTTTAGCAATGTTGTCAATTATATCCGGTTCGCTTACTACAATTTCGTTTTTAACTTGTTGCATGCGAGGTGTAGCATTAAGTTTGCGGAAAGCGCTTTCCATTAGTTCTGCTGTTTTTCTATCACGTGATACTGAGGTTTGTCCCCCAAGGACTACGGCAAATACACGTATGGGTTTACCATCTGCGCCAATACGCTGAGCGGAAGCGCTGATATTGAAGCGTGACGCAAAAGTAAAACCAGTTTTAATTCCATCCATGCCTGTAAAAGAATTGAGCATGCGATTATGGTTCCGCACAGGTTGTCCTTTGTAGCGAAATTCTTTTGCTTTAAAAAAAGCATATTCTTTAGGGTAATCACCATGCAATGCCCTGGCTAAAGTCACCATGTCACGTGCACTTGTTATTTGGCCACGGGCAGGCAGTCCATGTGGATTATAGAATTTAGTTTTTATCATGCCTAAAGTTTTGGCTTTTTGATTCATCATAGTGCAAAAACCTTCAACAGAACCTGCCAATCCTTCTGCTATTGTAACTGCCATATCGTTGGCTGATCTTGTAACAAGCGCGTAGATTATATTTTTAACGTTAATTTTATCGCCTGTTCTAAGGCCTAATTTGCAGGGTTCTTGAATCGTTGCACGGTTGGAAACCTTAAACTCAGTCTGTAAGGTAATTTTTCCTTTGTGTAGGGCTTCAAAAATTAGGTAAAGGGTCATTTGTTTTACAAGAGATGCCGGAGGGCGTAATTCATCAGCCCTGTGCTGTGCCATTACTTTTCCGGAATCACCGTCTACAATAATGTAAGCGAAGTTATTAGCATGTAAATTGGATAGATACAAAATTCCTAAACAAAAATAACTTAAGTATTTTACTATCTTATCCACGCTTTTCTCCATGATCACACAATTAAAATTGTAACAAAAAAATGAAAAAATCAAAAGTCTTGACTGTAAAAAATTATGTTTTTTTATTTTATAATGGATATCTGGGCAGGTTAGTAGTGATCTTAAAAATATATTTATAAACTAATTGTTAACTATTTGCACTTAACCTATATACATAGTGGTTATTGAGATATTGATTATGAAAGTACTAATTTACTCTGGGCTGTTTGTGGCTCTTACTACAGCAGTTTACGCTGGTAGTATGCCAGCCGAAGGTCCTTTATTCAGAATTTTGGCAGGATTAGATAAGCCTAATCAGCCTACTAATGAAAATTTTGATGTAAATAATCCACTTGGGCATGCTAAAGTTACGCCTGAGGTAGGTGATGCTTCATCAGTACTAGGAGGTGTGTCTTCTGACCAAGTATTAGCTTCTGAAGAAAATATATTGGATGGTGCTACCACTGCTAGTCCTGTTCTAACTGAGCTTAGCGAACGAGAAAGTAAAGAGGATCTGAATTTCGGGCCACTTGCAGGAACTGGTCCTAATGAAGACGAATCAACTGTATATAAAGCTGGTCTTGATTCAAAGCTGGGTAATCTAAATCAAGCAGCTGAAGTATTAAACAAAGCTAACCCAAATTCAGCTGCCGCTGCTGCTTAGTTTGCTGTTGGGGATCGGCCAAAGATTAATGAAGCATTAGTACCGCCAAACCCAAAGGAATTTGACATAACGTACTTAAGCTTCTTTTCCTGGGCTTTGTGGGGCACAAAGTTCAGGTCACAACCTTCGGATGGTTCATCTAGATTTAATGTAGGAGGTAATATTCCATTTTGCATAGCGAATATGGAAAAGATTGACTCTACGGCACCAGCTGCACCTAGTAAGTGGCCAATTGCTGATTTAGTGGATGATACGGCTAGTTTGTAGCTATGGTCGCCAAATAAACGTTTCATAGCCTTTACTTCGATTGGATCGCCAACTGGAGTTGATGTGCCGTGAGCATTGATATAATCAATATCTTCCAAAGCTAAGCCTGAATTCTTTAATGCTGCGCGCATAGCACGGAAAGCGCCGCCACCATCTTCCGCAGGGGATGTAATGTGGTGCGCATCGCCTGCCATACCGTAGCCAAGTATCTCAGCATAAATTTTAGCGCCACGTTTTTTGGCGTGCTCAAGTTCTTCTAAAATAACAATTCCTGAACCTTCGCCCATGACAAAGCCATCACGATCCTTATCCCAAGGTCTGGAGGCTTTGGTAGGTTCATTATTAAACGCCGTTGAAAGCGTCCGAGCAGCCGCAAATCCAGCAACGCCAGCACGGCAAATAGCTGCTTCAGCACCGCCTGCTACCATAACATCGGCATCGTCTAGCATGATCATGCGTGCAGCATCGCCAATGGCATGAGCCCCACTTGCGCATGCTGTAACTACCGCATGATTTGGGCCCTGAAAGCCATGACGAATCGAAACCTGACCAGATGCTAGATTAATTAAACTTGCTGGTATAAAGAATGGGCTAACCCTTCTAGCGCCTTGCTGTAGTAAGGTTACGGACGTTTCGTAAATCCATGGAAGTCCACCAATACCAGAGCCAATTATTACGCCGGTACGTTCTTTACCGTTGCTATCAGTTGGCTGCCATCCAGAGTCTTTTACAGCTTCTTCAGCAGCCGCTATAGCGTACAAAATAAAACGGTCAATTTTGCGTTGTTCTTTTGGTTCTAAATATTCTGAGGCATTAAATAAACCGGGCTGTTGTGTGTGGTCTTCAGAGTGCAATGGAACCATTCCTGCGATTTTGGCAGGAAGGTCAGAGGTATCAAAGGCAGTGATTTCTCTTATGCCTGATTCCCCAGAAATTAACTTTTCCCACGTAAGATTGGCGCCATTTGCTAATGGAGTAATGGCACCAACACCGGTAACAACAACCCGTCTCATGGATTAATTAATTTTTTCCAAAATGTAACCAATAGCAGAGCCAACTGTTGTTAGTTTAGCAGCTGCTTCATCTGGAATTTCGCACTTAAATGTGTCTTCAAACTTCATGACCAGTTCTACTTGATCAAGGCTATCTGCGCCAAGATCATCAACAAAACTTGCCCCTTCAACTACTTTTGATGGGTCAACACCAAGATGTTCAGCCACAATTTGTTTTACGCGTGCATTAATATCAGACATGAAACCTTCACTAGTTAGTATGTTAATAGTGGTTAATATTTAGCCTTGTTTGAGCTAAAAGACAAGAACAAATCTTATGGGTTGTTTAAAAATGAATATTTAATATGCATAATACCTTTTAAAAGTTCAGAAAAGACTGGGTGATGGGAGTATGTAATATCCCCCGCGTATATTTAGAGGGGATATTTAATTGGTTATTCTATCCTAGAAGCAACGTAGAAAGTGCTGGAGGTTGAATTTCTGTGATTGTAGCAGCGCTTGAAAGCGCCGCAAAAAATTGTCGTGCTGTCATGTTTGGGTTAAGGCTTAGATCACATGTAGGAGTAAATCCAAAAAATTTAGCTCTTGTAGTAATCTCAACTACATTTTCGAATTCAGTTTTGATGGATTCATGCTGGAAAGATACTAGATTAGGTGTATGAGAAAAAATAAATCCACCTTCTGTCATAAAATGTCCAGACCATCTTGCTGATTCGCAATCATCTTGACCATCGGCGGCAAAAGATGTTGTTGTTATGGTTATCACTGCGATTGTTGAAAGTAAAATTTTTGTAAAATTCATATTATATCTCCTTAGTTAGTATGTTGGTAGTGGATAATACTTAGCCTTCAAATGCGCTGCAGTAAGGCTATCAAAGTTAGGAACGTCTCCAGTGTGGGGTGGTGTTCCTGTTCTGCAAGTGGTGTATAAATGTTCGTGTGGGATGTATTAAGACCGTCACCCCACCTCTGGATATATCTACCATCAGTAAATTTTTATTGTGATATTCATAAAAACCTCAAAAAAAAGTTATTATAATATATACAAACACATAAAATTATATTGCAATGTATTATTTTAACCTATTTATTGAAATTTTTATAAAGTTTAACGTTGAATTATAAAAATGGATTCCTTCATTCGAGGGCTGCCCACGGAGTAATTTGTGGGCGGGTATTCTACGAGTCGGTTGGCTGTTCCATTGCCAAAGCTTCTTATTCTTTCAATGGGCCAAATGGGCCAGCAGGTAAGTAATCTTTTTCATGCATTTTTTCAAGTGGCGCTGTAAAGCGTCCTAGATCAACTTGGCAATTGCCGTACCCATGACAATATTTTTGCATATACTTAGGCCAGTGCGTTTGGTAATCTTTATCGAGAAATAGATATGGATTCCTAGGTATTGAAATAACTATACTGCCAAATTTTGAATCATTTTGTATGGGGTAAATGTCATCTTTGTGTACTGAGTATTCAGGCCAGCCATGCGGATAGTAGTATCTATCTCCATACTTTTTCATTAGGAATATATCACAAAATGGCACAGTTCCCTTTTCATTTACTATTGGTCTGTCAAACCATCTTTCTATACGCCACCCCATATACATAGCGCCAATAGTACCGCTTACTTTATCTGGATCTTGCAGCGTTCCATTACAAAACAATTTAACTGCTTCGCCAGCAGACGATAATACGCCTTTTGAAGCGATTACCTTATAACCTTTAACTTTGCTTAATATTTCTAAAGCTTTAATCAAAGATGCTGTGTGCTCTTCGGTCACAACTATATCAAGGTCATCATCCCATGGTATGAAACCACCATGGCGTATACTACCTAAGAGAGTTCCACCTATGGCAAAATACGAAACTCCTGCTTCTTGAAATGCCTTATTCATATCTTGCATCAGTTGGTAGGTTGCTAATACATGATCTTTTGTTTCTGGATCTATGGCGCATGTCTCACTATTCTTGATTGTGCTGACACAATTAGCGTTCTTAGAGATATAGGGCTTTTGCCAAGGAGACGCTATTTCATATAGTACAGCACGCGTAACTTTTAAGGGGATGCTTGCAAAATCTATGGCGCTCCATAAAGCTGATGACAAGTTCTTTACACTTAAAGCCCTAACACAACTCTCTCCCAAAGCCCACTTGAATGCTCCAAAACCACATATACCTACAACCTTTACCCTGTCCATAGCCTGTCTAGTACGCGATTGTTCTTGCGTGATTTCTTCTGGCTCTTGAGATGCTCTCAATAATGGTGTTTGGCAAGTTAAAAATGCCAAACATAATAAAATACATTTAAATAATATCACAATAAAATCCCCAATATTAAAATTATAGTGCAAATATATTTATGTCATATTCAGTTTAATATTTTATTAATATTTCTATTGATTTTAGTAAAATTATGGATATATACGGAAACAGATACGACAGAATCGATAAACTTCTGGATTTTGAACTATTGGTTATCTAAAATCTCTTCTGCACATGAAAATGATAAGTTTTTATAAAAATAATTCTTTTATTAATAAGATATTAACTAAATATTGATATCTTATGTATATAAAGTTTTTACGATTATTTTTATGGCAAAAATATTAGTAATCTTCGGATTTTTATCGCTATTTTTAACTAAACTAGAAGCGTCTGTTATTTTAGATAAAATAGTAGAATACGTTGTTAGTGGTATAGAGCCAGATCAAAGGCTAGTTAGCACCGCTCTTCAAAAATTACCAGATGAGCCTAAAAGAACGATTGGATACATAGCTTTGGTTGATGAAAGTATTTTTTATGCAAACGGCGTAAAACTTGGATCAATGAGTAGATGGAACCATGTTGCGCTCATTTTATGTGAGCCAAAAGATATTATTCCAATGGATGCTGGGAAAGAAGAGCTTGAAAAGATAGACAAAACTAATTGGCTTTGCTTTGAGAGTCATCCATTTTTAGGTGATCTTCATTTAGTTCCATGGAGCACTTTTATTGCTAATGAACATGACAACCATTTGCTCAAAGCGGATATTAGCTTAAGGCCTTTTTTCTACGAACAAGATAGTAAAATGCCAGAACCTGAGCAGCTCGCGCCTATCATTGGTAAATATTTAGGTATGCCATATAAGAAATCAGGTAAGGAATTATTTTATTCAATTATTAGAGCAAACACCACTAATGATAAGAGTTCTATTTTTTGTGCCGAACTAAGTGCTCTTCTTTTGCAAGATTTGGGTATATTACCTGATGCTCCTAATGATAGTGGATATATGCTTGCCAATAATTTTATACCAGCAGATTTTTCTGAAATGCGGCCAAATGCCTTACACTTAAATAAAGTGACCCTTGGAAAGGAAATTCCTGTTATTACTAACAACAGAGGTATTTTTCGTAAAACCTATAATGACTTTTTGTATTGGCTAGGTCTTATAAGAGGGTGGGTGTTAGGTGGACGGTAAATCAGGTGGTTCTGTTGCATCTGTAATCAAATTAAATGCAAGGAGATCTTCTGGAATTTATGAAATTTATTCGAAACGAGAATTCCTATGTGAACTTTGTTTTTTTGTGCTGCTTCATGCTTTGAGTGAATATTATTGCCGACTATTGTTCCTTCATTTTTCTGCGATTCAATTTTTTGCGCCAGCAAACTTTAGTCTATGCATTTCTTAATCCGAGATCTTTGCGTTTCAACTAATGCCACTTTTCCGTAATCATATTTTTTGTGAAAAGCATAAATCGTACCTTTATCCTTAATGCATTCTACAACCTTATCATGCCCGGTTGTATCTTCTTTACCATTAACCACAGCGTTGGAAGGCAATTTAATCCGATTCTTAAATACTTTAGATCTCTACAACAAAGTTGCTGTAAATTGTGATTTAGACATTGAACCTAAAGTGAAAAATATCTCCATCGGCTACCAAGTAATCACGCCCTTCTTGACGAACTTTTCCAGCTAGCTTTGCACCTTGTTCTCCCTGGTGGGTAGTGTAATCTGCGTAAGATATTGTTTCAGCACAAATGAAACCGCGTTCAAAATCTGTATGGATAACGCCAGCAGCTTGGGGGGCTTTTGCGCCTTGGTGTGCTGTCCAGGCACGTGCTTCTTTGGGGCCAATTGTAAAAAAGGTTAGTAGGTTAAGTAATCCATATCCGGTTCTGATAACTTGTCGTAGACCGGTTTCTTTTAAGCCGAGGCTTTGGAGATATTCTTGTTGTTCTGCAGGGTCATTAAGGCTTGCGACTTCTGCTTCGATTGCAGCAGAAATAATTACCGCAGAGTCACCTTTGCTTTTGGCGTATTCCATTACTTGTGCAGTGTAAGCATTGCCGGTAGAGGCTTCTGATTCACTAACGTTGCATACATACAAAATTGGTTTTGAAGTTAACAATTGTAATTCATCGAATGTCTTTTTTTCGACAGCGGTTAGTTTTAATGCTTTTGCTGGCACCCCTTCATGAAGAAGCGGCAAAATTTTTTGGATAATTTCTAATATTTCTTTTGCTTCTTTGTCATTGCCACGAGCACGTTTTTCTAAATTAGATATGCGCTTTTCTAAAGATTCAAGGTCAGCTAAAAGTAATTCTGTTTCAATTGTTGTTAAGTCACGTAGGGGGTCAACTGAGCCATCAACGTGGGTAATATCATCATCTTCAAAGCAACGTAGAACATGTAAAATAGCATCTACACTGCGGATGTGTCCTAAAAATTGGTTGCCTAGGCCTTCGCCCTTACTGGCACCGCGTACTAAGCCTGCAATATCTACAAACTCTAGTTGAGTTGGAATAATTTTTTGTGATGCGGCTAATTTTGCCAGTATATCCAACCTATCGTCGGGTACGCCAACACGTCCGACGTTTGGTTCAATTGTACAAAAAGGGTAGTTTGCTGCTTGTGCGGCTGCAGTTGCAGTTAAAGCGTTAAATAGGGTTGATTTACCAACATTTGGAAGGCCAACAATTCCACAATTAAATCCCACGTAATTCTCAATTTTTTTAAACTAATTGGAAGAAATCTAGCATATAATGCTAAATTTTGCTTGTGTAAAAATTACATACACTCAAGTGTTCTTCTAAATATACCTGGTAGTGTTTACGAAAAGAGAAATTATTGAGAGAAAATTGCCGTGGATCAATAACATTACGAATATTATGTAAATAAATAAGTTATTTACATCCGGTTATTAATAAATAATTAACTGTAATGCGCAATAATATAATTATTAGTAATTATTTTGGTGCGTATATGAATAATTATGCTCTAAGGTTGATGTTGTGTGCACTATCTGTGGTCACAATCACGCTCTCTCCTATATTAACAGCTTCTGGAATTTATTCAAACGTTTCTACCATTGCTGGTGACGGTACCGATGGATTTTTAGATGGTCCTTCGTTGAATGCAAAATTTAAAATGCCCCATGGAATAACTTGCGATATCTTTGGAAATGTCTATGTTTCTGATACTTACAATGACTGCGTGCGCAAAGTAGATGTTTATTCTGGGAAAGTCACCACCATTAATGGTGGTAATAATAAGTTCGGTAACATTGGAAAAACTGCATTGTTCAATAATCCGCGAGGAATAACATGTGATAGCTTAGGCAATATTTATGTAGCAGATTCTTATAACAACCGTATTTGTAAGATTGATGCCTACTCTGAAGAAATAACAACTATAGCTGGCAGCAGTTTTGGTTTTGCTGATGGTGAGGGTAGCGTTGCTAAGTTTTGGAACCCTTATGGCATAACTTGTGATAAAGAAGACAATCTTTATGTTGTCGATAAACTTAACCAACGCATTCGCAAACTTTTTTTAGGAAAAGATGGCAAAACTTGGCAGGTTTCAACTATTGCTGGTAATGGTAAAGCCGGATTGGCGGATAGCGTTGATAATGGATTAAAAGCTCAGTTTTATTACCCTACTGGTATCACCTGTGATAGAGCGGGAAATCTTTACGTAGCTGATACTAATAACCACTGCATTCGTAAAATTGATAGCTCTGGCGGGGTAACCACGATTGCTGGCAGTATATCGGGGTATGCAGATAACCATAAGAATGGGTTAAAAGCACAATTTTGCTACCCTTACGGTATTACTTGTGATAGCTCAAGAAATGTTTACGTTGCCGATAAAGTTAATAACCGTATTCGTAAAATTGATACTTTTGGCGGTGTAACAACAATTGCTGGTGATGGTAGTTTTGATTTTGCTGACTCTGATGTTAGTTTGAAGGCAAAGTTCTTCTCGCCTTATGGTATAGCTTGCGACATGGATGATAATCTTTATGTGGCGGACTCCTATAACAATCGCATTCGCAAAATTACTAACGATTATAGTGCTGCTATAGACGTGAAAGATATAACGTTGTATCTGCTCTAGTTCATGATAATGAGGACGAATAATATCATTATATTCCAGCACTCGGACAATTCTATCTTCAAGCCGGACATATAAAAATGTGGCTGGCTATCATCATCCACCCGGACACCCTACCTGTTCTACACATCTTTTTTTTCCCTTGCCCAAGTCAATTAAACTGAGCTGTCCCGGCACACCAAAACCGTCTTTACGAGGAGCGTAGCGACGTCGCAATCCAGTTATTAATTTCAATATTGATTCATTTGACGGATCATTACGGCCCTAAATGGTCTCATGATGACGGGTATGTGGGGTATAGCTTTTATGCATAAATTAGGTCTTCAAAAGATTTGTAGAATAGGTGGCCGGACATCCCATGGTGTAGGCTCTGGAAAAGGCGCACAGTAAGCGCCTAAGTCCGGGATTTAATTTTTGATACTTATTTATAATGATTAGTATTGCTTTGTAATGTTATTCATGTATAAACCATTAAGTTGTTGCCTATACTATACTATACTATACTATACTAATAGTTAACCAACCCTTAATAGATTTTAAAATTTTCGTTTAATGAGACAACAATTTTTCTGCTTCAAGTGCTGCCATACAGCCTTGCCCAGCTGCAGTTACCGCTTGGCGGAAGACTTTGTCTTGCACATCTCCTGCAGCAAATACGCCTGTTATTGATGTGGCTGTGCTGCCAGGTGTGGTTACAACATAACCTTCAGAATCACGTTGTAATTGATTAAATATAGCGCTCATTGGGGTGTGGCCAATTGCTACGAAAGCCCCGTCAAAATTATGATCGGTTATAGCTTTGGTTTTAAGGTTTTTAAGACGCAAGGCTGTTAAGCTACGTACTGGTTGGTCGGTTCCTAAAAATTCTTCAACTGCAGTATCCCAAATTACGGAAATTTTTGGATTCTTAAACAATCGATCTTGGGCAATTTTCTCGGCTCTTAATGTGTCACGTCTGTGTATTAAGGTAACATGAGCACAGTGATTCGTTAAGTAAATTGCTTCTTCAACAGCGGAATTACCCCCACCTATAACCGCAACATTTTTATTCTTGAAAAAGAAGCCATCACAAGTAGCACAACCAGAAACTCCATAACCGCGAAAATGAGCCTCGCTAGGTATATCTAACCATTTGGCTTGGGCGCCGGTTGCAATAATTACCGTATCTGCGGTGTAGGTTACTTCAGAGTCGGTATGTACTGTAAATGGTCGTTTGGAAAAATCAACTTTTTCTACAGATTCATAACGCATGTCAGTGCCGACATGGGCCGCTTGTGCATGCATTTGCTCCATTAGCCATGGGCCTTGGATCACATCTTTAAAGCCAGGATAATTTTCCACATCGGTTGTAATTGTAAGCTGACCACCTGGCTGTGGTCCTAATAATTGAATTGGTTGCAAATTAGCGCGTGCTGCGTAAATGGCTGCGGTATAGCCGGCAGGACCTGCGCCAATAATTAAAGTTTTAGTGTGGTTTGTTGTGCTCATTGGCAATTCCTATTTATAAAAAGATTTGATAAGTAAAATTGGAAATTTTTTGAAAAGACTGTGAAAGATTTATTTAACGCAGTGTGCAAGTTTTTACTGATAATCTTTGTGAATCCGTGGATCCCGCGGTCTTCGCCGCGGGACGTCGAGTGAAGGTGTTTTTCCTGCTTGACGCCCCGCAACCCACGTTTTTCAACGGGGCAACGCTTGATCGCGGGGTCTATAATGAAAAACTTGTACACTGCGTTATTTACTAATTTTAATAATTTATTAAGTTTTTGGTGGTAAGGATTTACCGCCCCTATCCCCCGCCCTAATAGGGTGGTTTAAAAGCCTCAAACATCCTTGTTTTCTGCAATTTGTCATTTTAATTTTTTATTACGTGACCATAACGGTTTCATCTCACCTAAAGGGGTCTCAATATAACCATAAAAATTGGTAATTTTTGAAATTTCGATGAGTTCCCGTAAAACCAAGCAAAGCATTTGATATTTATCCATAAAGTTTATTTAATTTCTGGGTAGCCTAATGAGCTACAATACATGTTTAGTCCCTCTTGAACCATATCTCTAATTGTTACTTTTTGCCCCTTTCTATCAAAATCCTCTTTTATTTTTATAAGGGTGTAATAGAGATCTATTGGTATTTCGCTA
>CAMASM010000006.1 GCA_945860985.1 Candidatus Finniella inopinata | reverse complement strand
GATGTGAAAAATATGAAACAAGAGGAATTTGATGAAGTCATGGAAAATTACAATACAACACCCAGAAAATCTTTGGGATGGTTAACTCCTCTTGAGGCCTTTAATGAAAATTTACACCGTGTTGCACTTCGAACTTGAATGTGGCGTGTGTGGTAAGCCATTATAACTTTTAATAAATTTTGTAGCGGTATTCTTTCAATTACTGCTTCAATATTTTCTAAAATTTTACTAGAAATTTTGTCATGTTTAATCTTTTCTAATATAAATTTTTTCCTAATAGTGAATATTTCAGCTACGGAAAGTTTGCCTCCCAATAAATTTTTGATGCCAGAAAGAGAAAATCCTAAAAATTTTAATACTAAAATTTGCTGTAATTTGTTGTAATCTTTTGGATTGTATACGCGAAATCCATTGGCCTGTTTTTCAGATGCCGCTAGTAATCCGATTTTATCGTAATGGTGCAAAGTTCGTATTGAAACTCCGGTATGTTTACTAAATTCGCCTATCAGCCACTTTATCATACTTATTTTATATGAATTTATTAATAATAATTAAAAAGTAATCTATAACGTTGGGTGGGACGCAAGTTTTTTTTATTACATTAAACTACACTAGAAGCAGATATTATAAATTTCACAACCAATAACAATTATGCCTATTGCTAGTAGAGCTTTAACAAGAGCGGGATGTATTTGTGTACTAAATTTTTTGTTGTGCTGAAGCTTTAGCCAAATTATGCATGGCAGCACCACAGCAAGTATGCTTAAAAATATTCCAGCAAAGCCCAGAACATGCATAAAAGTTTCTTTAGCGAGTAGCGTAACTAATAGTGGAACGCCTAGAGCCAAAATACATGATACAATTCGTTGGTGCTTTTCTTTAACTTTTGTCAGTTGTTCACGATAATAATCAAACAAGCCAATTGCAACCCCTAAAAATGATGTAATAATAGCAAGCAGCGAAAATATCCAGCTGAATGATTGTAGCCAGGGGGTATCTATTGTATTGCTTAATGATAAAATGAAAACTCCAAGATCGGCTTCATTGTTTACTAATTTAGTGAATACAGCATGATCATGGGTATAAACAATGCTAAGCCCACCAATAATCCATATTAGGTAAATTAGTAATGGAACAAAGCTTCCCCAAAAGAAGGCATTTTTAATAAGATTAGATCTGCTTTCACAGTAATTCACCAAGCTTGGAATGCTGCCATGAAAACCAAAAGATGTGAAAAATAGCGGTACAGCAATAAGCCAAGGTGATATCCCTGATTCCTGTATACCAAGCATTGGTTTGCTAATTTGGATCTTGCCAAATAGTACGGCCATCATTGCTAAAAATACGAACATCATAATTGCAAAGAAAATACGGTTGCCAGTATCTAAAATTTTCATATCAATACAAACAAGAGCAGCCATGGCAATTGTAAAGATAGTCATAGTCATAGGCTGACTAATGCTAATGCTGGTGTATGTATCTGCAATGGTTTTAATTAGTGATGAAGCTCCGCTGGTGTATGCAACAAGTAGGGCATTTAACATTAATACCAAGGTGGCAGCACCAATTAAGCCAGCTGCCTTTCCAAGATTATCGTTAGAAAGTTTGGCAATAGAGCTACCAATTTTTGCATGAATATTTAAGTCGAGTGCAATTAGGGCAGAAAAGTACATTACCCCCCAAAGTGCAGATAATAACAAACTTCCTCCCAATATCCCCAAAGAGGCGACGCTCATAGGTAGGGCAAGCATGCCAGCACCAATGGTAGTACCAGCCACTACGAATAAAGCGCCCCAAAATTGTTGCTGGCTTTTTTCAGCTGGTGTTGATAGCTTTTCATCGTCAATATTAAGAATGGAAACATTAAGATTTTGGGACATATGCTCACATATTTAAAAATACTTATCCCTTAGTTTACTAAATAAATTAAATTTTATGGAAGCCATAAAATCACATTACGTGAAAAATAAGTGGATTAATAGAAAAAGGCCAAGCAAAATTACATAGCCTACATATTAAGTTTAATCAACGTTACTAGTTGTTAAATCTTAAGAAGCTAACTTCTTTAGTCTAGCAACCAACCTAGAAACTTTTCTAGATACATAATTTTTATGGATAATTCCAGTTTTTGCTACTCGCATCATTGCGCTTTCAGCAGCTACTACAGCAACTTTTGCTTCATCGAAAGAAACAGCTGGTGCTGTATGCATTCCCAAGGCTTTTTCTGCTGATTTCACAAATGTGCGCATACGCGACATACGATTGCAGTTAACTTCTGTACGTCTTTCAGTTTGACGAATAGCTTTTTTTGCGTTTTGATGATTTGCCATTTACAAAATTTCATTTAGATCTTAAGTAATCTTATAGAAAATATTACAATTCGCGTCAAGCAAAAAATCTCACTCTTATTCAAATCTGCCTACTTTTCAACGGCAAAGGGATTGCGATGGTAAATTATTAAAAGGCATACCGACGTTAGCAACGCGTCTGGGATTTAAAATATATTTAAATTAATAATATATTAATATTTTTTATTATAGAATAATAACTAGGTGTTATTGTTTTTAAATATTAAATACGGATAATCTTATGAAAAAATTTCTCATTTCCTTGATAATATTTTGCTTAGGCGCAATAACACTATCTGCCTCAGAGTTAGTTATAGATGTAGACAAAGCTTCAGATGCTAGGGTTGCGCCAGCTGCTATGCCAGTGCAGTGTACTTTTGATTTCTCACCTGAGAAAACTAAAAACTCCTCATTAAAAATGGCTGCTTATCTAGTTTCTAAAGGTGGAGTTGTAACTGACGATAGTCCCAACACTTTATATAATATTGATATGACATATCTAATGTTTGAATCATTTGCAGCGTGGGTGCGTCAAAACTCTACAGATTTTCCTAAATTATTTGAACTTTTCTCTGATACATCTTCTGTTTATAAGGCATTTGGTCAGTTGCTTGCTAAGATAGATGATTTTGAGGATGATTTAAGCACTCTAGCCGTCCTTAAAAATTGTGAAGAATACGTAAATTATATGTTAGAAAATGATTTACCGCTTCTTATTGATGTATTGCGACAAAGTGTTCCGTCGGTCTTCGTTCCTGCTGTTATGTTAGCTGAGACTTACGAGGATGAAATTATTAAACTTGCAAAAGTCTTCACACCGAAAATTGCTGAGCTATTAAATTCTTCATATATTGGTTTGTCTAAAATAGCGCAAACTGTTTCAAATGATATTCCTGACGTGATTAAAAGGAATTACAAGTATTTACCTTACGTATTAGCAGCAGGGGCAGCTGGGGTGTTTATAGCCATGCTACGTTTTGGTACTTCATCCAGTTCTAGTAAAAAATAATTGTTGAATAAAACCAGAGCTGTTGTGGTCTAGGTAGCTAATTAATCTTCTAAGATTTTTCTGTATAATAATGCCAATTTCTTAACCAGATGGCATTAAGTTATAAAAAAATTATATCTATTGTATTATTAAGTATTAATTAATAATTTTAATGTAATTTAACAATGTAACAACTTTTATTTAGGATATATTATGAATAACTCTAAATTAAACTATAGAGTTTTGTTTACACTTTTTTGTACAGTTTCGATGAATTTTGAAGGAAATTGCGCAGAAGAAACGAAAGACATGGAGTTAGCAGCCAATAAGAGTGCAGTTATGCCTCAGGCCTTAAGAGCAGGCGCCGATGATATGGATAATGCTATCAGACGAGAAGTAATTAGTGAAAGTACAAGAAAAGCTATACCAAATATGGCTGGTTTTGCTTCGCTATCGTTAGGTTCAATATCATTTTTGAGATCTATCAGCGGAGAATGTATTGAAGCACTTGGTGTTACTGGTTCTTGCATTAGTTTAGTAGGTGCTGCCTCCAATTTATATAATTGGTATACGGACAGAAGTGATGTAGAACTAGGGTGGCATAGATTAGCACACAGTACTTTGAATGGATTAGTTGTTTTGTCTAATGTTGCTTCCGCATCATTAGGTTTTACATCGGTATACAGCAGTGATCCATATGAAAAAAATGCATGTGGTGTTGCTTCTCTTGTTGTTGGAGCCAGTGGTCTGTTTTTCAAAGGAATAGATTTATTTCTAACTACGTCTCCTACTGACAATCATAAATGTAAGATGGCGCGTCAACGTACTATAGCATAAGTATATTAAACTAAATTAACCTACAATCTTTATAAACCACGGGGAGCAATCTCCCTGGGGTTTTCCTCTCGCAAACTACCCTATGATTTTTTACTTCATTCTAGAGCATGCAAGGTAGCTTAATTGTTTATTAATAAGATTACGTGAAAATCTAGATAGCACGATTGTAAGTAAGTATTTTATGTTGAGAAATTTTTCTTTATTATTAAGTATTTTAATAGTTGGAAAACTTATAGCCGCTTCTCATCCGGCTTATGACTTTAATAATGATCTTTCCCTAGCTCAGCCTACGGTAAAAATAGTCGCGCCGGAACCCGTGCTACCACCAGGAACAACGGCAGTAAAATATCCCCTTGATCAGGGACACGTGAATCCTATTGATGATTCAAGTTTAGGTATAGCTAAGCCATCCCCGCTTCCTCCAGTGGTAAATCCGGATGCAAATGCAGGTGATCTTGGTGTACCTAAGCCACCTTCGGTAACGGTAAATCCGGCAATTGGTTTGCCTGACGTGCCGCCAACTATTCCAAGTTATACTCCTAAGGCAGCTAAAAGCAGTTACACATTTTGGCCCTACGTAGCTGTAGCAGCAGCGGCTGGGGTGTTTATAGCAATGCTACGTTTTGGTGTTTTTTCTGCTCGTAAGAAATAACCCAAAAACTATCATTATTATTCTTCCAAAGTTTTCTCCATTTCACCCCATTCACGAGCAGTTAGGCCGCTATTTTCCTTTGTAACAACTTCACCATTTAAGCGTCGTTTTAACACACTTAGCATTTTGGAGGAAAAAGTCGCAGCACCAACCCGGTAGTCCATAAATGCATCATAAGCAAATGGTACCCAGCGTTTTAGAACATCTATCATAACGTCTGCGTAGGCTTGAATTTCGTATTGGGCATGCGCATCGGCCCTAAGGCGTAAGAAATGCATTAGGTTATGCAAGTCAATTTTCCAGTACCATTGTGTGTAATAATTAACCGGCAAATTCATTCTTGCTAATTCACGCGCTAATCCAGGTCGTGATTCATCACCATTGCCGTTTAACAGATACTCATATGTGTCATAAGTTTGCATGGAATCACGCTTTAATAATTCAAGCACTTCTTGGGCATACTCACCTTCTAGAACCTCACCGCGTCCTTGATTATTAACCGTTGACTGCGCAGCCAAATGTTCGAGTTTTGGTAGGTAGAACTCTTTATCTAAAATTGAATAGCGTGCTGAGTATTCATTAACATTAGCGGTACGGTGTCGAATCCACTGACGCGCTACAAAAATTGGAAGCTTTATATGAAATTTGATTTCACACATTTCAAAAGGGGTGGTGTGCCAATGGCGCATTAAATAATTAATTAAACCACGGTCTTCACTAACTTTTTTTGTACCCTTACCATAAGAAACGCGGGCTGATTGTACAATCGCTGAATCGTCTCCCATATAATCTACAACCCTAACAAAGCCGTGGTCTAAGACAGGTAGCGGTTTGTACAAAATTTCTTCTAGATCGACAACTGTAGCACGTTTAGTTTGAAAGGTTTCTTGTGCTTGATCATCAAGCTCTTGTTGCTGGGTAGCATTTAAACTAACTGTGGCTGCCATTGGGGTCTATTTTTAACAATTGAATCATGGTTATAATAAAAAACATTCGGTAAAAATCCAAGGAAAAAGACATGATTCCCAGCGATAAATTAATCAAAATGCGCGCGATCGATGAGAATGACCTAAACCATATTGCTGAACAATTGCGAGATGGCATTTGCCCACTCATAGCAATGGTTTATGAAAAAAACAGTTTTACCTTACTTGTGAATAGGTTTTGCTGGAATCATCAAGATGTTGTAGGTGGCAAACCAATGTATTACCGCTCTCACATGGGACTGTTGTTTCTACATGTTAAAAACGTTCAGCGCAAAGGTTTTGAACAACACGGTGACAAGCGCATTTTAAACCTTTTGCATATTCATACTGAATCAACAAATGACGCTAACTGGGTGCATTTAATATTTTCAGGAGATCATGAAATTCGCCTAGAGGTTGAAAAACTTGAAACCTACCTAAGTGATTTGCATGACCCATGGCCAACCCGTTCAAGGCCAACCCATTTGCATGAACATTTAGAGCAATTTGTTGCCTAGCGGCACTAATATTTAATATCGTTAATTAATTATTTATTAATATAGTTTGTGTTCTAATAAGTTATATTAATTAAATATGGGATAAATTATGAGGAAAATAATTTTTATAACACGCTTAGCTTTGGGACTTTTAATAGTTTTAGGAATGACACCTGCAGTGATGGCTGGACAATCTGAAGCGCAAAAGAAAGCAAGTGCAGAGAAAAAAGCAGCTGAGGAAGAGAAAGCAAAACTGGAACTAGCTTCTAAAGCTAAAATAAAAAAAGAAAAAGAAGATAAAGAGCGTGAAGAGCGTGTTAGGGAGTATGAAAAAAAATACCCAGTGAGCAAGAAAACAGTGATCAAGCAGTGAGACAAAATAGTATGCATGATTAGGTGACAAGCTGTTATATAAGATTTCGTATTAGTTTGCGCATTAACTGTTTTTTAATGGAATTTATGTTTTAATAAATTATATCAATTAAATAGGGAATAAATAATGAAGAATATAGCACGTTTAGCTTTGGGACTATTAATAGTCTTAGGAATGGCACCCACTGTAGTTGCAGGAAAAGGAACGGAAGTGAAAAAAGCACAACATCGACTAAATCCAGGAGAGGAAGCAAAGGCAAAGGAAGAGCGCGCTAAAGAGCGTGCTATAGAGGCTAAAAAGCTTGCTAAAGAGGAACAAAATAGAAGAAATAATAAAAAGATAGACTAAAGAATGGTTCTTAGATCTGTAAAAATTGTTATGGTGAGACTCGGTATTAGTACTCATACTACCCGTCACTTTTGATCATCCTATCTCACACACTAGGAAAAACTTTAGTCCCGGACCTGATCCGGGATCTGCTGTTTAAGCACAAAAACCCGTCTCTGCGAGCACTGAAAGTGCGTGGCAGTCCAGTGCGATTAAATCAATATTGAATATAATCACTGGA
This sequence comes from Candidatus Finniella inopinata, assembly GCA_945860985.1. Taxonomy (GTDB): domain Bacteria; phylum Pseudomonadota; class Alphaproteobacteria; order Paracaedibacterales; family CAITNM01; genus CAITNM01. The sequence goes on along the minus strand of CAMASM010000006.1, from coordinate 26,895 downwards.
TAACTACGACCGCTTTGCGGTCTCGTTATGACGCGAGAGTGGTTGTGGCTCTAAGTTTTGTGAATAAATCAAAAGTGACAGGTAGTATTAGTACTAATACTAATCTTATTTTTAATTGCGTATTAATTATTTGTTAATAAAATTATGTTTTAATGTATATATAAAAATCAAATTGGATAATAGATCATGAAAAAAACTCTTTATATAACACGTTTAGCTTTGGGGCTATTAATAGTCTTAGGAATGACACCGAATGTGATGGCTGTGCTTACACTTACAAAGGAACAACAAGAGAGAAAAGCAGCTGCGGAACGGCTAAAAGCTAGTGAAAAGGCTAAAGCTGCTAAGGCTGCTAAAGCTGCTGAGGATGATGCAAAGAAAAGAGCTCAAGATGCGCATGATATGGCAGTGGCAATAAGGGCTGGGGGCTCATAAGGCTTGTAAAGGCTGTTATGGTGAGATTCTGTACTAATACTAATCTTATTTTTAATCGCTTGTTAACTGTTTTTTAATGGAATTTCCGCAATTTGAATCTGAAAAGAATGCTGTAGCTCTCCATTTTTCAAAAATCTCTCAACTCCAGGAATATACTCTAGCGTGGCGAGTTTTTTGCTTTGAACTAATTGCGTTTCAAGTGCTTCTATAGAATCAGTCTCAGTTGCAGCAAACAAAGCTGTGTGGCATAAAATTATGATTGTTAGTATTTTTTTCATATATTTAATCTCTAATTACATCTCCATGATATCATATGTGACTTGAAATAGGTAATTTCAAGTGGTGTGCTTAAGGATATAATACTATTTCCCGAATTGCTTTGTTGCATGAAGTAAGATGTGAGTAATTTTACTATGGCTGATCTTATCTAGGCTGAAAGAGGTAATAACTTAGCACAGTAGTTAAAATCAAAACTAATTGACAATTCAAAAAAGTTCCTCTAGAAAGAGACACTCAAACAACAAAGCAAGTCTATTTTTATGAAAAAAACTCTTTACTACTTATTCAGTACATTTTTGCTGTGTATTTCTTCAGCGCACGGGGCGAGTTCTTCTGGCAGTGCAGAAGGCCTTGTCGATGAACAAATTAGAGAGGCGGTAAGTGCTCTTCACCCGAGTGTACATGCTGAAGCCTTGAAACATACACAACGGCTTTATGCTAACCAACCAGAAGAATTGGAAATGATTTTAAGCCTATTGGGAGAGTTAAAAAACGTCAAAGCTTCAACCCAACCATTTGCTGTGATTCATGTGGCATGCATGGATGATGTGTCGGATATGGGAGATGTGGTCGATTCATGGTGTCAAGTAAACGGTATTGAAAATGGAGAGTTACGAGAACGCGCAATAACTTGTATGGTAAATGCAAAATCTTTAAAAGACATTAAGAACATAGGAAATGCCTGGGACACCCTAAGTAAAATTGAAAACCTTGGACTACAACAAGCAGCCCTTAATAAAATGCTTGAAGCAAGATCTACAACGAAAATGGATAACATTGCTGAACGAGCAGCAGATATGGATGAAGTGCTTAGCGCATAATCACAAGAATGTGTTAACAACGCAAAAAGGTTGACGTACTGTCAGCCTTTTTTCTTTTAGCAATATTAAAATAGCTGAAGAATTTCTGGCTCTAATGATACCTATAGATAAAGCTACATAAAATTAGTATGAAAATGGATCCCCTCTTTCGAGGGGATGACAATCCAGTCGCCACCATGTCATCTCCGTCCCCGATCAAGCCGAGGATAAACTCCGGCGGAGATCCATAATCTTTTTAAAGTTGTTTAGCTATAGATTTTTTGAGAAAGTTAATTTGCAGGCTGCAGTTCTTCTTCTACAAACTTTTTTGCAAATATTTTATTGGCGATTAATGATAAAGCCCCATTACCAGCTACATTACTTGCTGTCATTAGTGAATCTTGTAAAATATATAAGGTTGCCACAAGGCTACTAAGTTCTGCTGATAGTCCTAAATGTTTTTCAACCACTGGCAACAAAATAATCATGCCACCTCCAGGTACACCGCTTCCTGAAAACTTGGTTAGAACATAAGCTCCAACATAGCTTAAAAAGGCATAAAAACTCGGCATAGGCAATCCTGACATCGCCAGTAGTGCAAACGAAGTTAAGGTGATGTTAATGCCATCTCCAACCATATGTATATTAGCGGTAGCAGGTACAACGAAGTTGACTAAGTTTTTGTTTGGAATATTTTTCTCAACACATTTTAAAGTAATTGGTAACGTTGCAGCACTTGACATGGTGCTAAATCCGGTTAGCCAGGCTGGAAACATATTGCGAATTGCTGCAAAGGTTGCCTTGAAATTGCAATTGCATCCAACAAAAAACCAAAATAACAAGTAAGCTTGTATTGTAAAAAAGCATAGGAAGAATACTGGTGCATAAGCAGTAACCAAAGTGGGAAGCTCACCCTCAAAACCTATTTTTAACACAAACCCAAATACATAGACCGGCAAAAACGGAATAAAAGTTACATTCAATGCTTTTGTCGACCATATTTTTATAGAGTTTACGACACTGTTAACCACAGATGATTTTGCAAAGCTTCCGACAATTCCAACAAATAGGCCTAAAAGCATGGCCTTATCACTTACGAAAAATTTTGGCAAAGGTATGCGCCATAGGGCTTCTATGCCACTATTGTTGCAAGTACCATCAAGACAAATTGGTTTTATAAAACCTAGCATAGTTTGCGCTGCGCCATAGGCTGCAAAAACATTGACCATATTTGCCGCTATGACTAGTCCAAAAACCCCAAGAACTAAAGTTATGGCTTGCTTTTGCAGGCTTAAAATCGCCGAACTTAAATAGCTAAATACCACAAAAGGCAGTAGCACCATTAAGAGGTCCTTTAAAACAATGCTTATACTATAAAAATAAACTACCGTAGTGTTGTTAACGTTGCTAGAAAGCACAAAAGCCAGCGCAACAGCAATAACTAATCTCATCGGTAAATTTAACATAATAGTATCCTTAAGTTTTAAAAGACTTTAAATAATTCCCGCACGCAAGCAATCATGAATATGCAATATACCAATTGGTTTATTAGTAGCGGTTACAAATAGGCTGGTAATTGATTTTTCTTGCATAATTGCCAAAGCCTCAGCCATTAAAATATCTGCCGATATTGAAATAGGGGAGGGAGTCATAACCTCTTCAACTGCATCATTCAATAACCCGGCATGCATATGGCGGCGTAAGTCACCATCGGTTATTATTCCTAATATTTCTCCAGATTCGTCAATTACGGCTACGCAACCAAACCCAAAATAGCTAATTTTAATGAGGCATTCATTCATTAGCATACCTTTGTGTACAGTCGGCAAGCGATCACCACCGTGCATAAAATCACGCACCCGTGACAATTGTTTTCCAAGGTTGCCACCAGGGTGAAAGGTACGAAAATCTGTTGGGCTAAAATTACGAGTATGTAGGGTAGAAATTGCTAAAGCATCACCTAGGGCTAGCATCATTGTTGTAGATGTTGTGGGAGCCAAGCCCATTGGACAAGCCTCTGCAACATTTGGATAACATAATGCGACATCAGCAATAGTTGCAAGGTTGCTATTTTCTTTAGAGGTAATTGCCACCATTGGTATATGAAAACGTCTGCTATAGTCTAGCATTGTTTTTAATTCTTGGGTTTCGCCACTGTGGGATAACAGCAATAATATATCATCAGCTGTGATCATACCTAGGTCGCCGTGGCTGGCTTCTGCTGGGTGTACGAAGAATGATGGCTGACCAACACTTGCAAAAGTTGCAGCAATTTTTTTAGCGATATGGCCACTTTTGCCCATACCACTAACAATTACACGACTATTTGGTTTAGACAACATCTCAACAGCTTGAACAAAATTTTCATCTAGAGATTCTGCTAATTGTGCCAAGGCTAATGATTCTGCTGTTATTGTGCTTCGCCCGGCATCTAATATCTTATGGGAATTTATATTAGTAGTTACTTTCATTAGTTATCATCCTCTGTCATCTATTTTATAGGCCATCAAGTCACTGCTTTGACCATAATATAAATCTAACTCCGCTCGAAATGGCAAGTAATCAAAGGTTGCATTTGCTAAATTGTGGCGATCTTCTCTAGATAACAAAGCATCAAGCTTAAGCTTTAGGCTATGTAAATGCAGCACATCGGTTGCGGCATATCGTATTTGATCTTTACTAAGAGTTTCAGCTCCCCAATCGCTAGTCTGCTCTTGTTTTGATACTTCAATACCAAGCAACTCTTTACACAAATCTTTTAACCCATGCTTATTGGTATAGGTACGTACTAAATGAGATGCAACTTTTGTACAGTAAATATTTTTAATACTAATACCAAATGAGTACTGCAAAATTGCTAAATCAAAGCGAGCAAAATGAAATATTTTTTGGCAGTCACTTGTTAAAAGGCGTTTTAAATTAGGGGAATTGTCAAAATTAGATTTTGGAAATTGCACCAGGTGCACGTTAATACCATCAAAAGATAGTTGAACTAAACATAGGCGATCTCGATGTTGGTTAAGTCCCATAGCTTCAGTATCAATTGCAACAGAGGGTCCGAAAGCTAAATCATCGGGTAAATCATATTTGTGGAGGTGTGTTTTCACTAAATTATTTGCTCCTTTTTAGATATGACAATATAACCTGAAATGACCATTACTGGAATCAAATATTGTGAAGGGGTTAAAATTTAAATTTAATAGTTTTTGTAAATCTGTTTTAATTTTCTTGCGCTTTGTGTATAGAGTTTTTGAGATGTATATAATTTGCTATGCAGATCATTATAAAATTACAAAAAAGCCTCGTAAAAATACTCTATTGCTTTGTAAATAAAGATAGAATATTTAAAGAAAAATAAAAAAACTCCTATACTTAAAAAGTAGCCAATAAAGATAAAAAGGCCATCTTTTTCAATTACCCCTAAAGCAAGAAAGACTAATGCTATTCCTGGTAAAAAATTCCCTAGTGGAATTGGCAAAATAATGAGGATACCATGAATTAAACAAATAATTCCTAAAATTATTTCTCCTATAGTGGATGTCAAAAAAAACCATCGAGTTTTGATATATTTTTCAATCTTTATTAGATGAGAAGTATACTTATCCAAAATATGTTCAAGTTGTTTTTTGCTAAAAGTTTTATCTCCAATTACATTTGGAAGCTTTATTTTATTTGGTCGAAATATAATTTGAATGCTGACAAGAATAACGATAAAGCCAAATACAAAAGAAACCATAGGTATTGATGCAACCAAACATGCATTAGGAATAGCTACTATCAATAATAGAATCCCAAAGGCCCTTTCTTTTAGGGCTGCAACTAATTCGTGTATAGTAAAAGTATCACTTTTTATATTTTTCAAAAAAACTAAAAGAATTTGGAAAACTTTTTCTTTTTTGTGATCTTTCTTAAAAATCACTAATATCTCTTTAATTCGATTATATATTAATTGTCTGATTAATATCTTAAATAGTGGTTAAAGGTATGTATTTTGTAAAAATTATGGTACGTAAATCTACTAAATATCCACAGATTCCAGTGGCCTATAGCAAAGGTATACATAAATTGTCGACATTACATAAGCGGTATGTGAGAATTTAAGTGATCTTTAACCTTGTTGAAATAGACCGGGTGAAGTTATTAGTTGTTGCAAATGAATGGACAAAACAGTGCAAGAATATTTATTTGATGTTGTTGTAATTCTCTCGCTAATTTTTATAAATGGTGTTTTAGCTATGGCGGAACTCGCAATTTTATCTTCTAACCGAATAAAGATGGAAAATTTTGCTAAAAAGAGCAAAGGCGCAAAAGTGGCACTAGAATTGCTGGATAACCCCGGATCATTCCTATCTACTGTACAGATGGGAATTACAATTATAGGGGTAATTTCAGGCGCTTTTAGCGGTCAAAAATTTGCTGAACCTTTGGGGATATGGCTCGGTACTCTACCGTGGGTTTATGGATATGGAAACCCAATCGCATTTACCTTAATCATTGTATTTATTACTTATATTTCTATTGTGCTAGGTGAGCTGATTCCAAAACGTATAGCTATTTCAAAACCTGAGAAAACAGCCAGTATTCTTGCAAGGCCAGTACATCTTTTATCTAAAGTAACGTACCCTTTTGTTTTCATTTTGGATCTATCTACAAAGGTTCTTTTAAAAATATTTAATCAAAAAGAAATAAAGGAATCTTTTGTTACAGAAGAAGAAATCCACTCAATAATGAAGCAAGGGCTTAAGGAAGGTGCCATTGATGCTTTTGAACACAGAGTTTTCCAAAAGGTACTTCAGTTTGGCGACCGTGAAGCCAGTGTCATTATGACTCCCCGCATTAAAGTTATATACTTTGATATGGTTGATACCATTGAAGAAAATACCAAAAAAATTTTACAAAACCCTCATCGTTATTACCCTGTTTTTGAAGGTGGATTGGATAATTTTAAAGGTATTATTAATACAAAGGATGTTCTTACACAGCAAATGCAGGGGGAAGAGCTGAATTTTAAAGCGCTTATTAAAGAAGCTCCTTGTGTTATTGAGGATAATTTAGGCCCTGATTTACTAGAACAATTTAAAAAATATAAAACACATATTGCAATTGTTGTAGATGAATATGGAACCATGCAGGGAATAATAACTTTAGTTGATCTTTTTGAAACATTGGTAGGGGCACTTCCAGAATTGCAGCAAGAAAAACATTATGAAATTGTTCAACGTGAAGATGGTTCATGGTTATGTGATGGGTTAACCCCTATCGATGAAATCGAAGAGCTACTTGAAGTTGATATCGTCAGTACATTTGAAGAAAACGATTTTAATACTATTGCAGGATTTCTACTTATCCACTTTAAACATATTCCCTATGCTGGTGAACATATGGATTGGGGCGGATTTAAGTTTGAGATTATGGATATGGATGGCACCAGAATCGATAAAATTCTTATTCAAAAAAGGGATAACTAAAAATAAAATTCTTTGATCCCCTTTTTCAAGGGGATCCACTAACCATCTAAGTATCTAAGAAACTCCTAAGCTTACGGCTGCGGCTTGGGTGCTTTAATTTACGCAAAGCTTTTGCTTCAATTTGGCGAATACGCTCTCTGGTCACGGCAAACTGCTGGCCAACTTCTTCCAAAGTGTGGTCACTGTTCATACCAATACCAAAGCGCATACGTAATACTCGTTCTTCACGAGCTGTAAGGCTTGCTAAAATACGAGTTGTCGTTTCTTTTAAGTTAGCATTTATCGCCGCATCAATTGGCTGCATCGCATTTTTATCTTCAATGAAATCACCTAAGTGTGAATCTTCCTCATCACCAATTGGCGTTTCCAAAGAAATAGGTTCTTTTGCAATTTTCATAACTTTGCGAACTTTATCAAGTGGCATCATCAATTTAACCGCTAGTTCTTCTGGAGTTGGTTCACGGCCAATTTCATGCATCATCTGCCTAGAAGTACGCACAAGCTTATTAATAGTTTCAATCATGTGAACAGGAATACGAATCGTACGGGCCTGATCAGCGATTGATCTGGTAATGGCTTGTCGAATCCACCAAGTTGCATAGGTTGAAAACTTATAACCACGACGGTATTCAAACTTATCAACCGCTTTCATTAGGCCAATATTGCCTTCTTGAATAAGGTCCAAAAACTGCAATCCACGGTTGGTGTACTTTTTAGCAATAGAAATAACCAAACGAAGGTTAGCTTCGATCATTTCTTTTTTAGCTCTAGTTGTTTCGCGTTCACCCTTTTGAATAGAGCTAACAATTTCACGAAAACGTGTATATGCAAGTCCAACTGAAGTTTCAAGACCAACCATAAGTTCAATTAAAGTTTCAAGCTTGTCTGATTTTTTCTCAAGAAATTCTTTCCAGCCTTTTTTGGTAATTTTGGAAATTTTTTCTAGCCACGCATGGTTAATTAGGGCACCACTATATTCTTTCAAATAATCTTCGCGCTTAACTCCAAAAGTTTCTGCGACGCTTACAATATCGCGTTCCAATGCGGTAATTGGCTTAATGGCTTCAATATGCATAACCAGTAATTCTTCAATCCTAGATGGATTAATGCGCAGATCTTCAAATGCTGTTACTAGTTTATCGCGTATTTTCTCAATATCTTTGGGGGTTAAAGTCGCTTTTTGTGTCAACGCGAACATATACTTTTCCTGATCTTGAGAAAAGTTTTTAAGCTGTTCTAGTAAACGGGTGCGCGTAGCATCATCAATTTCAGGAACTTTTGACTCGACTTCATCTACCTCTGCCTCTTCTTCAAAATCATCTGGGCTATCTTCATATGCAGCATTGCTGTCAAAGGTAATGATATCACGTACCAGCATTTGCGAATCAGCAAGTCTTTTCTGCCAACTTAAAATGGTATTATAGGTGAGAGGACTTTCACATAAGCTGCCAATCAGAGTAACTTTGCCACTTTCAATACGCTGTGCGATTGCAATTTCACCTTCACGTGACAGTAGTTCAACGTTACCCATTTCCCGTAAATACATGCGTACTGGGTCATCAGTACGTCCGGAAATATCTTCTTCCTCTTCTTCAGCTTGTTCATCAAACTTAAAGGCTGAAAGATCGTGCTCAAGCTCACCAGAAAGTGGTGTTTCTTCAACATCATCTGAGTCAACAACGCTTATACCCATGTCCGCAATGGTAGTCATCGCTTCGTCAATTTGCTCAGAACTCAGCTGAGCTTGCGGCAATGCCTCGTTAAGCTCATCATAGGTAATGAATCCACGCTCTTTACCACGGTGAATTAATTTCCTTAAAGCGGGGTTTACTTTTCCTAACTCGATAAGGGGAAGATCATCATCACCCTCAGAATCAATCACAACATCTTTTTTCAATGCTTTTGCCATAATTTTTCAAATCCGTTTCTATGTTAATGTTTGTTTTATAGCTTTTAAGCGCTGCCAATTTGATAAGTTAAAATCATCCTTCAAATGTTGGGCACTTTGTTTTTGATCATTTTGTAGTAACTGTTGATTACATAACTTATTAAAGGCTTCAAGCCAACCAATTTTAGCCGTTTCTTGATCATAACCAATTTTTGCAAAGGGTACACGACTGTAAAACCCTTCATCGCTAATTTTTTGTAAGTATACAAGTTTCTCCGGCAGGCTTGATGATGCACTTTTATTATGTATCTCATTTGCAAAATAATCAATTAGCTCCTGTCGGTAGGTTTCAAAAAGAGGGTCCTTAAAAGAAATCCCCATTAAGTTTTCACCTACGTCTTCCCATAGATAGGGATGATTTACCAAAGTTACCAGTAAAATTTTTTCACAAATATCATTTGTTAGAATTGGTAAAGCCAGACTGCGTTTTTTAGGTTGAGTACTTTTTTGTTTTTCAAAGCGAAAGAGTAGTTGGTCAAACTGCCTAAAATAGGCTTGGCGCAAATCATTATTTTCAATGCGCTGTAACTGAGTTTTAATGATGGCTTTTATCTGTAAAAATTCTTCGGGGCTTAATTGATCAAGCTTAAAATTTTTCGTTGTTTCTTGCCATAGCAATTCATAAATTGGGTGTGGGTTGTCGGCCAATTTTTCAAAAGCAATCTTGCCTGCATTTTTAACAAAGGAATCAGGGTCCTCACCCTTAGGTAGGAACAGTACCTTAAGGCTGTTATTGGCGTTTAAAAATGGTAGAATTTTATCAACTATGCTGAGGGCAGCTTTTTCACCGGCAGTATCCCCATCAAAAGCAATAATAGGGCAGGGAGCAAAGCGCCACAATTGCTGGATATGTTCTATACCAATTGCTGTGCCTAACGGGGCAACGGCGTGGCCTAAGCCTTCCTGATGTAGTCTAATAACATCCATATAGCCTTCAACCACAATGGCTTTCCCGCGCAGATGTTTACGGGCCTGGGAAATACCATAAAGTACATAACGCTTTTGAAAAACTTGGCTTTCAGGGGAGTTCAAATATTTAGGTTCACCTTTATCTAAAATGCGTCCACCAAAGGCTATAACTTGATTTTTAGGGTTTATAATTGGAAAAACTATGCGACTGCGAAACCTATCATAAATTCGCCCATCATCAGCTTTTAGGACTAGACCTGCTTCCATAATTATACTGGTGCTAAATCCTTTGGTTTTAAGATGGTTGGCTAATCCACTGTTGGGAGCATAACCTAAACGAAACTGGTTAATACTTGTTTGGTTTATTTGTCTGCCATCTAGGTAATTGCGCGCTACTTCGCCTGTGCTGCGCTGCAATTGTTCCTGGTACCAAATGCAAGCAGCTTCTAGGGCTTCAATTAATCCTGTATTTTTATTGGGGGCTGCTGAAATCTCTTTTTTTGGCATTTCTAAACCAAGCTGGTCCGCGAGCATTTGAATTGCTTCCGTAAAGCCTAAATTTTGCGTTTCTTTTACAAAACTAAAATGGTCACCGCTAGCATTGCAGCCAAAGCAATGGTACAGACCCCGGTCATCATCAATACTAAATGAAGGGGTTTTTTCATTATGAAAAGGGCACAGTGCTTTCACTGTGCGCCCCTTTCGAAAAATTTTTGTGGTTCGTTCAATTAGATCCGATAATTTAAGGCGACTACGGATCTCATCAAGTAAAGGTGTTAACTCATTACTAGCCATTTACCGATGGTACCGTTGAACGAGTCTTAGATTTTTTTGTTCTATCATTTAGGTTAACTGCGCCTTTTTCAAGCAGCGAAGCAATTTCAGAGCCTGATAAGGTTTCATGTTCAAGTAAGGCTGCAGCCAACAAATGTAGATTGTTCAAGTGCTTTTTAAGTAAATCTTTGCTTTCTTTGTAGCAAGTGTCGAGCAGTACTTTCACTTCAGCATCAATTAGTTCAGCAGTTTTACTGGAATGGGACTTATCTTCAGCTGATGAAAAATTTTGAAACCCAAGTTTATCGCTAAATCCGCATTTCATAATCATGTAGCGTGCAATATCGGTTGCCATGCGAATATCTGACGCGGCGCCGGTGGTCACATTCTCATAGCCAAAAATCATTTCTTCGGCAATACGTCCCCCCATGGCGACCCTAAGATCAGCTAGCATTTTTTCCCGTGACTCGGATATGCTGTCACGCTCTGGCAAGCGCATGACCATGCCTAGGGCGCGACCACGTGGAATAATTGTTGCTTTGTGAATTGGGTCTGATGCGGGGGTATAGTGGGAAACAATTGCATGACCCGCTTCATGGTAGGCAGTATTACTACGCTCTTCATCACTCATAGTTAAGGACCTGCGTTCTGCCCCCATCATAACTTTATCTTTGGCTTGCTCAAATTCGTGCATACCAACGGCTATCTTGTTTGTGCGTGCAGCCATTAACGCGGCTTCATTTACTAAGTTAGCTAAATCTGCACCAGAAAATCCGGGGGTGCCACGGGCAATAACCTTTAGATCAACATCACTTGCTAACGGAACTTTTTTAATATGTACCAAAAGAATTTTTTCACGTCCCTTTAGATCAGGGTTTGATATATCTACGCGGCGGTCAAATCTACCTGGGCGTAACAAAGCAGGGTCTAAAATGTCAGGACGGTTAGTCGCAGCAACTATAATTATACCTTGATTTTCCTCAAAACCATCCATTTCAACCAAAAGTTGGTTTAGGGTTTGTTCGCGTTCATCGTTACCTCCACCAGCGCTCAGGCCACGATGGCGCCCTACGGCATCAATTTCATCAATAAAAACAATGCATGGTGAGTTCTTCTTTGCTTGTTCGAACATGTCGCGCACACGACTTGCGCCAACACCTACAAACATTTCAACGAAGTCAGAACCTGAAATACTAAAAAATGGTACTCTTGCCTCGCCAGCAATTGCTTTTGCCAATAAAGTTTTACCAGTACCAGGGGGCCCCACTAGCAAAACACCCTTGGGAATTTTACCGCCAAGTTTTTGAAATTTTTGGGGAGATTTTAAAAAGTCGACAATTTCTTCCAGCTCAGCTTTTGCCTCATCTATTCCTGCAACATCAGCAAAAGTAATCTTACTTTGTTGCTCTGTCATAAGCTTTGCTTTGGATTTGCCAAATCCCATGGCTTTTCCACCACCTTGCATATTTCTTACGGCATACAGCATGTAAATAATGAACAACAAAAATGGAAACCACGAAAAAAGAGCCTGCATAAGCCAGTGGGGTTCTTCTGGTGGAACGGCACGAAAAGTTACATTTTGATCAGCAAGTATAGGCACCAATGAAGTTTGATCTGGGGCATATGTAGTTGCTAAAGAACCATCTTTAGAGCGAACTAAGATGTTATTACCATTAATAGTTACTTCGCTAATTTTTTCGGCCTTAACGGCGTTTAGAAAGTCAGAAAATGGCATTTGAGTAAGATTATGCGACTGGCTGCCACTAAACATTTGCGCCAAAACAAATACTGCTACAAATATTATGGCAAAAAGCCCAAAATTTTTGAAATTATTTTGCAAAATACTTCCAATATTCTTATGATTCTTGGCTCTTAAAATAGCACAAATAAATAATTTAGGCTACGTTCTATATTCTAAAAATGTATCTAGATCATGATTGTGGCCATACAAGTTATTAATATAGGTTCTCTAAGCCGCTGGTCTTCTTATTCCTTGATCCAAGTTTTAATATTAGATTGGATTTTTTTTGCGTGCTGATTCTCTTTCTTTTTATGGGTAGCTTTATTGGCTATCTTAAATTCAGTCTCAGTAATGATTTTGCGCATTTTTTCTTCACAGACAAAATGATTAATAGAGTAAAGAAATACGGCTGATGCAGTTAGCAAAAAAGCAAGAAGACCATACATACCAAATTGCGTTTCAATAAACGTGGCAAACACTCCTGTTACAATGTAAGTAATTGATTTAGATAAAGCCCAGCTTAACCCATAATTAGTGAATCTTTTCTTTGGGTGAAAACCTTTAATAAAAATTGGTACTGCAGGATCAAGTCCTTGAATAGGGAGTAAAATTGCTAGTTGTGCTAAAAAAATAGTGAAATGACTTTTTTCAAAGTAAAGCAGTAAAAATCCAAGCGGAATGATAAAAAAACTTGCAACACAACGTAGTTTGAGAATCTTTAATGGGTACAAAAAGTAGGTTAAGTAACCAAATAAGGCAATTACTAAAATTTCAACTACGACAACACATGCATTGTTAAAAAGGATTTGTGGGCTGGTTAAACCAATAGTTTTTAAAAGATTTGTGCAAAAACCGTAACCAAAGACAAAACCTGCTGCTGCGGCTATGTTTAAGCCAACTAAACACATAAAATTTCTTTTTAGATAATGCTCCTTAATCTCTGTGAGGCGGTTATCTTGAACAGTTATATGAGCATCTAAAAACTCTTTTGTTTCTTTCAGCTTACGGCGAAAGTTCATTGCACAAACAGCAATCGTGCCTCCAAAATAAAAACAATATTTCCAGCCATTTTCCATAAGGTTGACACAAAACATACCAAGGAGAAGAGCCATTAATCCTGCCACATTAGAAGCAAGCTTGAGCAAAACACAAACTCGATAAACAGTTGGAGGTTTAACCAATTCTGTGCAAAAGATTTCGGCGGCAGCTCCTTCACCAGATGAACTTATACCTTGAAGAATTCTTGCAAAAAGAAAGCAATAAGCAGAATAAATTCCCCAAGCATCATGGGGTGGGATTAATACAATAAAAACACAAGAGACAGCCATAATCATAGTTGTCCAGGACAAGACAAAAACGCGACCAAAACTATCGCCAATTTTTCCCCAAAAAATTGCTGCAAGCGGCCTAATAATGAACGAAGATAAAAAAGCAAACATAGTGACAACTTTTTCCAAAAATGGATGACCTTTGGGCATAAAATAAGGTGTCATGACAAAAGCTAAGTGAGTCATTAACATTAAATCGAAGTATTCTAGAAAATTACCACTGACAACATATGCTATAGATTTTTTAATTTCTTTAGAAAGATATTTTGTTTGAACAATCATTAAAATATCACTTATTTCAAATTACAATTAAGCTAATACTCCCTTACATAATGCTATGTCAATTGTGTGATGAGATGAAACTGTGCTTTTGATTTAAGCCTCTTACGCTATATCTACAGCTTCCAAAAGAATGACGAAGCTAATATTTGCGTAAAAAAAAACAAAAAATTCTCTTGATAATTCTTCACTTTAACATTCGTTAATCAATTATTAATCAAATTAAAAAATAATTGGAGATGTTAAAAATAAACTTATTTGTTGAGGAAAAAATGCAAAGCAAGATTACAGAGAAATTAAAAATTTCAAAATCACAAAAAAATAACTCTATTAAACTTTTGGTGGCGACAATTGCTCTATATGCCAGCCTAACGGCTTCGGATGAGGTGGCTGCTATTTTGAATGATGATGCGCTTGGTGCAAAAGCAGCTTGTATATCAGTGAAGTATACGAGAGATAATGGAGAATCCTCGTCAGAGGAAATGAAACCTAAAAAGGTATTTCCTGTGCTAGTAACGACGACAATTGCAAAAGTGTCAGAAGATAGTTCATCTGAAGGCAAAGCAAATATTACTGTTGATGCCGTGCCAGAAGTCAATAGTGGTGGTGATGCAGAATCACTGCCTCCTGAAGATAAGCCACAGGTAGAAGGGGCTAAACCAGAAGACGTAGTAATGCTAGATGATCTTATTCGTACTCTTACTGGTAAGATTGAACAAGAAGAAGATGATTATGTAAGAGGAACTAAACCTAATGAAAGAACTGCATCGTGTGAGGAAGATTTAGAAGAAGAGGATGACTTAGATGTTAATGCCACAACTGAAATAGGTAATGAACAACTAGCTCCGACTGCCGCTAATGTTATATTTGGTTGGGGAGTCTTTGTTGTGCATTCTGCAGGGAGTGCGTTAGATTATATTACTCCTAATTTTGTTAAGTCATTTTACAATAAAGGCAGAGCATTCTGTACTTCTATTGGGGAAATTATAAGGTTTTTTCGCACTAAAAAATAAATAATAGACATATCATATTCAAATAATGTGGGGGCTAAGTATAGCTCCCATTTGTATTTGGCCTTTAATAAACTAATATTGCGTATATAAAATAATACATTAATATTAACCAAATATTAAGTAAATTATCTGATAATTGTATTAGTAGATTTAAATCCACGGGACAAGGAAAAAATGTACCATACTCGCCATACCACAACACCTAAAAGCAACCCGATTAAGGTAATAGTCGCTATAATTACTCTATCTGCCAGCTTAACTGCTGCTAATTACTTTAATTCAGACTCAGGAGTTAGAGAGAACAGAAGGGCAAGCAGAAATAGTTACTGCAATTTCATAGAAAATAGAGCGATAGCGATAGAAAGAAGGAATGACTGTGGTCCTTGTTGTAATTTACTTAAAAAACAAGCGAGCAAGTTCAGCACGGGAAGAAGAAACAGAAAATCTGCTTGTGGAATTAGCTCGTTTTTTTCGGACCTTTGTAACAGACCGCGCTGAACATTGTAGAATTAGGTTGGTTTATTTTTAATTATTTAGGTAAAATGCATTGTTACGCAATTAAATGTTTTATTTACAAGGTATATTAACCAAATATTAACTAAATTACCTGATAATGATATTTGTAGATTTAAATCCACATGATGAGAAAAAAAATGTACCATGTTCATTATACTACAGCACCTAAAAGCAACCCGATTAAGGTATTAATCGCTATAATTGCTATATCTGCCAGCGCAACTGCCGCTCAATATTTGGATACAGATCGTGAGGTAGAGCGCAGAACCGCAAGGCCTGGCGCTACTTGTTATCAGAAATCTGCTCCTTTAAGGACTCAAAAAGCTACTACTGGTCGTTCATTCTTTTCTGAACTTGATCTTTTTTTACGTGTATTAGTATCTGGTCCGTTTGGACTATACCATGGTTGGAATTGTAGAAAAAAACCACCAGCTGGTCCGGCATTTAAGCCATTTAAGTATACATTCGAAACCGAGACCTATACAAGAAAAAAACCAATTCGCCGCCAAGGCAAGTTTTAAAAATTCATCTAACTATTGACAAAATTGAGGGGTATTTTTTAAGGATATCCCTTGTTTGAATTTGAGTTCAATAGTAATAAAACTATATTTTCTTACTATATTTTTTATATTTTATAAGTTGATGTTAACCAAATATTAACTAAATTACCTGATAATTATATCTGTAGATTTAAATCCACATGATGAGGAAAAAATGTACCATATCCCCTACGCTAGAAAACTTAAAAGTAATTCTGTTAAGGTGCTTGTTGCAGTAATAGCTTTATCTGCCAGCGCTGCTGCTCATGATTTGAAAGAACCTGATGAGCGAAGAGCAGTAAGAACTGGTTGTAGTGCTTTTACTCATAAATCTCCACCGGCAGAAACTAAAAAACCTGCTCCCAGGTCTTTCTTTATGGATTTTTTACATTACATAAGTACCATGCCGCCGCTGTTTAACTTGTATACTCCTCAGTATGCTGCAGCAAAAAGGCGTGCTTGCTATAAGGGATGATGTTAAAATCTCGTCCAATAAATTATGCACATTTAGTTTTCCTCCGGTTTTACTGGAGGAGAATGACATCTATCGTTCTCTAAAAAAGTGTTCACACCAAGCTTCGCCTGTTTGGATATGAACTGCAAGTTGGGTTGATAAAGAAATCATGGCACCTTGTAAGGCAAGTATCCTTCCTAAGTATGGTGAAGTTGAGCTAATAAAAACCTCTCTGTTTGCATCGGTAGAGACTAATTTTAAATCAGGAATTGACATGTGGTGCACATCCAAACCTCGATCTTTCAGTATAGTTATTACATCGTCAACATTTTGTGTCCAAAAAGATGAAGCAATAAATACCCTAGCTTGAGAGAAATTAATTTCTGTTGCTTTATATTCGTCCAGCCATTTGGCAAAATTACCTTTTTTGTTTAATTCTTGTGGTCTATAAAATTCACGCAGGTCCATAAAAGATACGTGATAAGCACCTGAATATGTATTGCCATTTAATACTACGCCAACACAATCATTAAGGTGGCTAATGTGTAAAAATCCGTCGTCTGCATTTTTTCTTATCACCCCACGAAACCCCATCCCTCGTTGCCCTAAGACTTCTGGTTTTTCATCGCTTGCTATTTCTGGGTAAGGATATTGTCTATGTAATTCTGCAAAAACCCTATCATCAGAAATAATAGTTGTAGTAACGGTTTCCCATGCGAATGGTTCGAATTGTTCCTTTTTTTGGAAGGTTCCTAAAATTCTTACGTCTTCTTGGTATTCTTTTTCACTAGTTTCATATTGAGCTGCTGGACTGGCTGTTGCCATAAAAATGATTACAAATAATATGTTGGATAGTAGCATAAAACGCCATTTAAAATTAATACTTTTCATTAAATCGTAACAATCGATTAATCGTACTGTCAATGATGTGTTCTAACTCTGTCAGTGGCTATAATTATCGTTGGTGTTTATCTTCGGGTTCATTGTGGCATCAATGACATTGGGAAATATTTTAAGTTTACCCCCCTTTGCATTTTAGCGTTTAGTGCCTATCATGTAGCCATAAGTATGCAAGATTGTAATGACAAAAATGAGCCCAGAAGACGATAACGGAGAAAATCCGTGGGATGTAAAAAACGAACCCAAAAAAAAACCAGATAAAGATTCAGAGCCAAGGTCAACTCGTGGAAATAATTCCAATCAGGGTCAGCCTGATTTTGGCAAAATTATAGGTGATTTCCAACGTCGCTTTAAGGAAGCTCGTGGTGGTAACGGTGGTGGAGGAGGCGGGCCGTCTCCAACCGGAAATCAATCTGGCTTTTTTGCTATTGTTGGCACGTTATTAATAGCTGTTTGGTTTGGTTCAGGTTTTTATAATGTCGGACAAGATGAAGTTTCTGTCGTTTTGCGTTTTGGTAAAATGGTTCGAACCTCATTGCCAGGTTTGCGCTATAGGTTACCATCTCCTATAGAACGTGAAATTATCAAAAAAACCGTGGTTAATCAGATCGATAGCAGCACTACTAATGAAGGTGATTCTGAACGAAGTCTTATTTTGACTGGTGATGAAAACATGGTGCTTACCGACTATACTATAATGTGGAAAATTAAGGATATTACCCAGTATATATTTGTTGTGCGTAATCCTGATGAAACTATTAGAGCAGCAGCTGAAAGTGCTTTACGTGAAATTATGGGTCAAACAACTGCTCTTAAAGCTTTAACAGGAGAGCGTCTTCTTATTGCTAATCAAGTACAAGAGCTTTTACAAAAAATTCTTGATTCCTACAATGCAGGTGTGCAAATTACTAGTTTCCAGCTGCAGAAGGTATCACCACCAGCACAAGTGCTTGAAGCGTTTAACGATATGCAAGCATCTAAAGTTGATGCAGACCGTTTGAGCAATGAAGCGCAAAGCTATAGTAACGACATTTTACCAAAGGCGCGTGGTCAAGCAGAAAGTATCTTACGTGGTGCTGAAGCTTACGCTGCTGAAATTGTTGCCAAAGCAGAAGGTGAGGCTGCTAGGTTTAATCAGGTTTACCAGGCAAACCGTAAAAATCAAAAAATTACTCGTATCAGAATGCATAGGGAAACCATGGACGAATTAATGAAACGTGGCGTGGTCACGATCGTTGATAAAGATTTAGCAAAGTCTTTGCAAAACTATAATCAGTTGAATCCCGCAACCCTGTTAAAGAAAAAGGAGGTAGCGTAATGTTGAAAAATATTCCAATTTGGCTACGCATTTTTCCGGTTGTGCTGGTAATTTTCTTAAGTGATGCATTATTTGTGGTTAATCAAACCACGCAAGCTATAGTTCTTAGGTTTGGTGAGTATCGGCGTATTCATACTGAACCAGGCTTAAAGATAAAAGTTCCATTTATTGAGGAAACTTTATTCTATGAAACCAGAATTCTTGATTATGATTTACCGCCAATTGAAGCATTCACTCAAGATCAAAAGCGTTTGTGGGTAAACACCTATACCCGCTATAAAATTTCGGACCCGTTGAAATTTCTTCAATCAGTAAGACCAGCGTCTGAGAAGGGCTTACGTGTTCGCTTAGAAGCAATTATTCGTAGCTCAGTACTTAACGTGGTTGGTAAGGTTGAGCTGCGCTCGATGCTTCGCAAAGAACGTACTGACAATATGCACCAAATTTTAGAAGAAGTGAGGACTATTGCTGAACCATTAGGTATTACCATTGTTGATGTGCGAATCATTCGTGCTGAATTACCAACAGAAAATCGTAATACAGTGTTTGCTAGAATGAATTCTGAACTGGTACGTTTTGCCAAAGAAAATCGTGCAAAAGGTGAAGAATTAGCAATTGGAATTAGGGCGCAGGCTGATAAGGAAAAAACAATTATTCTAGCGGAAGCCAATAAACAATCAGAAGATATTTGCGGTGGTGGTGATGCTAAGGCAATTGAAATTGCTGCGGAATCATTCGGTGTTGATCCTGATTTTTATGAATTTTACCGTACTCTAGAATCATACCGAAACAGTATTAAGTCTGGATCTTCATTCTTGCTTTCAACCGATAATGGATATACAAAATTCTTAACGGAATCTTTACCAAAGTAGGTAACAATAGTTTTAGTAAAATTTATGATAAATTTAAGAATTAGAGGGTATATGCGTTTTCTAGTATCATTAGTTTTTGTTTTCTGTTTCACATTTTCTTTAGTGGCAGGAAGCGAAGCTGGTTCAGTAGGTTCCGGTGCATCAGCATCTGTTGCGCTGGATGTTAGCAAGGGTTTTTCAAGCGTGGTTGATAAGGTATTGCCTGCTGTGGTTAGCGTACAGGCTACCCAGGTAATAGAGGCACGCGGTGATGGAACGATGTCTGTTCCAGGATCACCTCACGGGCGCATGGGGCCAGGTAATCCTTTGGAAGAGCTATTTCGCGAATTTATGGGGCAAATGGAAAGGCCGCGTAAGGCACAAGCGGTTGGCGCAGGTTTCATTGTGTATTGCGATGGCAAAATAGCTTACGTTGTTACGAATCATCACGTAGTTACAGAAGCTAAAACCTTAGTAGTTGTCCTTGAAGACAAAACGGAAGTTCCAGCAACTTTACTGGCATCAGATTCACGTAATGATGTTGCCGTAATTAAGCTAGATCTAAGCAGTTTGCCAGCAGATAAACGTAACTTGCCAACAGTTTCTTGGGCTAATTCTGAAGACGTTAAAACGGGTGATTGGGTAATTGCTATTGGTAACCCATTTAACTTTGGAAATACAGTTACAGTTGGCGTTGTTTCCCATAAAGGCAGATACGTTCCGTCAGGTATGCAGCAAGACTTTGAATTTATTCAACATAGTGCACAAATTAACGTTGGAAGCTCCGGTGGAGCCCTGTTTAATACCAAAGGTGAAGTTATTGGTATTAACAACGCTATCATCACTAATACAGGTGGCAACATTGGTATTGGCTTTGCGATTCCTGCAAATATTGCACGCCAAACAGTCGATCAATTGTTAAAGTACGGTAAAACCCGTCGTGGCCAGTTGGGTATACGCATCCAAGCTTTTGACAAAAACATGGCTGAAAGCCAGGGCATGGATGAAATTGGAGTGATCGTTGGTAGTGTCATTGAAAAAGGACCTGCTGAAGGTAAGCTAGAAATAGGTGACATAATTTTAGCCTATGAAGGTAAAAAAGTTAGTGAATCTCATATTCTTTCACGTTTAGTGGGTGAAACTGAGATTGGTAAAACCGTCACCGTTAGGGTGTGGCGTAAGGGCAAAATGGTTGATGTAAAAATCAAAGTCGATGAAATGCCAGATGCTAAGAAAGATGCCGCAACTATTGGTGAAAAAGCAGATAAAAAATCAAAAGTAATAGTAATTGCAGGTATTGAGATTGCTGAAATTCCAGCAGAAATCAAAGAACGCATGGCGCAAAATAATAAAGAGCCACGTGGTGTGATAGTTATTAATATTGATCAAAATCTAGCTGGTGATCAAATTTCATTATTGCCAGGTGATATCATTGAAGAAGCAAATGGTAAAGAACTTAGCTTGCCAAGCGATTTTGAATCTATTGTCAAAAAGGCAAGAGAAAATAAGCGTAAAAATATTTTGTTGTTAATTTCACGTGATGGCAAGCCAGCATATATGCCGCTGCGCATTGATATGGAAGAAGAAACTAAAAAGGCACCAGAGCCAAAACAAGATAGTAGCTCAGAAGAAGCCGCTAAAACAACAGAAGAGCACAAATCTGTTGAGGTTGTTCCCGAATTGATAAAACCAGAATTGGATCAAGAAGAAAAGCTAGACGATCAAAAATCAGAGGAATCTATTCCTTATAAAGATGAGGTTTTGTCCAAACTCGAAGATGAGCAAAGTGTTGATAATCATTCCCCCAAAGAGAATGGGGTTGCCAAAGGCACTAAAAGTGCGCTAGAAAGTAATAATAACAAATCCTTTTTGTCAAAGCTTTTTGACAAGTTTAGGTCGTTTATTGGAAGAGGTTAATGTTCATTCAAACTGAGGAAACCCCAAACCCACAAACACTAAAATTTTTGCCAGAAAAGCCAGTGCTGGATAGTGCAAGTGGGGTTCGTTCTTTAGAGTTTAAAAAGAATCAGGACGCATCTAGTTGCCCATTGGCAAAGCGTTTGCTGTTAGTTGAAGGCATTGAAGGTGTGTTTTTAAGTGCTGATTATTTATCAATTACTAAGCGCGAAGATTTTGACTGGTATCTTTTAAAACCATCTGTACTTGGTTTGTTGATGGAGCATTTTGTCAATGGATTACCAATTTATAATGGTAATGCTGTTGCGCAACACGATGAATCCGATCCAATTGTTAAACAAATTCGTGAGATTATCGATACTCGCGTTAGACCGTCAGTAGCTATGGATGGTGGGGATATTACATTCGAATCATTTGAAGACGGTATTGTCTATTTAAAGCTGCAAGGCGCGTGTAGTGGTTGTCCAAGTTCATCTGCCACGTTAAAGTCTGGTATTGAAAATATGCTTAAATATTATGTTCCCGAAGTTCAGGAGGTACGTCAGTATGGCGAGTAATTTCAAACAGTTTCTTCAAGTAGTTGTTGCTACCATAGGTATTGGTCAAACAGTGCATGGTTCTTTGCCTGTGAAAAAAGTTTCGTTGGAAAAGAAAGCAAGATTTACAAAGCAAGATTGTAAAATGTTGATTAGTCAGAAAGAACAGCAGTACAAAATTCCAGCTGGTTTGTTGGCAGCAGTTGCAAGCATTGAGTCTGAATTTAGTCCATATGCAGTAAATTGTAATGGAGCTTCAAAAAAATTTACCAATATAGGCGATGCTAAACTATACGTGACATCCTTACGTAATCAAGGAATTATTGATATTAACATAGGTGCGTTACAAATTAACTATGGCTATCATAATAAGAGATTTAAAAATGCTGTGGCGATATTAGATCCATACCAAAATATTGCATATGCGGCTAAGTACTTAGCTTCTTTAAAGGTGGTTCACGGTTCTTGGGTTAAGGCTGTAAAGTTTTACCATTCTCCAGATCATAAATGCCAGGAAGTCTATATAACTAAAGTAATGAATTCCTTAAAGCGCATTAATAAGGGTACTTATTGCGAAATCAATGGTGTACCTAAGGTTAGTTTAAAGCCAGCGCGTAATAGTTCTAAATAAGTTTGGTGGAAGCTTTCAGTGATCAATTAAATAATTTTGCAAAAATTTTGTGTGGTCGTTCCCTTGCGGAGCAACAGCAATTACAAATTTCCATAAGCGTTCAAGAACATATAGCCAAAGGAAATCGTGCGCCTTGCCTTGCTGTTATGCTGGTGGGTGACAATCCTGCAAGTGCCGTCTATGTGACTGCTAAACAAAAGGCCTGTGCAAAAGTTGGCATAACCTCTAGAGTTTTATATTTTTCAGAAACCTCAAGCCAAAGTGAAATTACGGATGAACTTCTAAAGTTGAATGATGATCAAACGGTTGATGGTATTTTAATTCAGCTACCATTGCCAAATGGTTTGAATGCTAATGCTTTGTTGGAAATTTTGGATCCTAAAAAGGACGTTGATGGCTTAACTTACTATAACTTAGGTAGGTTAGTGGCAAAAAATCAAAACTTTGTGCCATGTACTCCACTTGGTTGTGTGGATTTAATTACCAGTGTTATGCCTGATATTAGTGGCAAAAAAGCCATCGTTTTGGGCCGCTCTATTTTGGTTGGTAGGCCTATGGCAATTTTGTTAGAACAAGCTGGCGCAACTGTTACTGTAGTACACTCACAGTCCAAAGATGTGGCTGAAATTTCAAAGCAGGCTGATATTGTGGTTGCGGCGATTGGCAAACCAGGCTTTGTTACGGAAAGTTACATCAAACCAGGTGCTGTGGTAATTGATGTTGGCATAACTAGGGTTGATGGTGTCTTAGTTGGTGATGTACATGAATCTGTGAAGTCTGTGGCAGGTTGGTTGACCCCAGTTCCTGGAGGAGTGGGGCCAATGACGATTACTAAACTTTTAAGTAATACTTTAAAAGCTTTCATGTTAAGTAATGTGTCTTAATCTTGATGTTCTCTGCTACAAAGGCTTCTAAACCATATTGTCCATGTATTTATGGATTTAAAATACATTTTTACATGGATAAAATTACATTGGTGTAGTAGTATTAAAAATAACTTTTTTAAAAACACCTATTTTATGATTGAACGCCAGAGTTATTTACAACAAATCAGCGATTTATTTAGAACCTTTCCAGTTGTCGCCGTTCTTGGTGCTCGACAGGTGGGGAAATCTACTCTTGCTAAACAGTTTTTACGTCAAAAATCTTTTCATTTTTATGACTTAGAAAGCGAACGTGATCTCTCTGCTCTTGAGCATGCACAATTTGCCTTAGAACAGCACAGTGGCTTAATTGTTATTGATGAAATTCAACGAGCACCGAATCTTTTTCCTTTGTTACGATATTTGGTTGATACAAAAGAGCAACGCTACTTAATTCTTGGTAGCTCATCTCGTGACCTTATTAACCAATCAAGCGAAACTTTAGCAGGGCGCATTGCCTATATTGAACTACCACCCCTTTCCATACACGAAACTGTCTTACCACTAGAAACGCATCTATTACGTGGAGGATTTCCCAGGTCCTTGCTAAGTGCAAATGATTCCGCAAGCCAACGCTGGCGACAGGAATATATAAAAACATTTTTAGAACGTGATTTGCGCCAAATAGGCTTTGATGTTGCTCCATCGCAAATGCGAAGGTTTTGGCAAATGTTAGCTCATTATCACGGACAAATCTTTAACGCTTCCGAAATAGCCACAAGCCTTGGTCTCAGTTTAAAGACAGCGCAACGGTATTTAGAAATCCTTGAAGGAGTTTTTATGGTGCAAGAGCTCAAACCTTGGTTTGAAAATATTAAGAAACGTCAAATTAAGCGACCTAAAAGTTATTTTATGTATACTGGCATTTTAAACGCTCTTTTAGGTATTAATACTTTTAATGACTTACTGGTACACCCTAAACTTGGTGCTATTTGGGAAGGGTTTGCTTTGCAAGAAACTATAAGAGAACATAATTTTGATCGTGATGACTGCTACTTTTGGGCAACTTCAAATCAAGCAGAATTAGATCTTTTTGTCTTACATCAAGGCAAGCGCTATGGTTTTGAATTTAAGTTCTCCGATACACCAAAAGTTACAAAATCTATGAATATTGCTATCGAAGACTTAAAACTTGACGATATTACTGTTGTTATACCCAAGGGACGCTGTTATAAACTAGACGAAAGGATTATAGTTAAGCCCATTAGTAGTCAGATTGGATAACGTCCAGAGGCATTTACAAAAAGAGTATACAGCAAAAAAATGATTAAAAAAGTAGATTCCTCACCTAATTTTAGTTGGCGATGTGCACGAATCTGTGAAGTCTGTGGCAGGGTGGTTGACCCCAGTTCCTGGAGGAGTGGGGCCAATGACAATTACTAAACTTTTAAGTAATACGCTTAAATCTGCGCAGATGACTTAATCTTTGTCTGATGCGGCTGGACAACATATACCAAAAATGGATGGTATAATACCTAAGCTGCTTAAGCAAGCAGACTTTGTAAGATTTGCCTGTACTCCGTCTGTATTATCTTCAAATCCAATTGCAACCCAGGTTGGGATGTTGGCCAAGCTAAATGCAAGTCCATAGGTTACTGATATACAACCAGCAGCACCCTTGCCTGAAATTAAAGAAACACACCCAGCAAATGCATCACCTGTAGCAGCAATGCAGTTACCAACAATGCTGGCTATAAGTGCTTTTTGCACAGATCTATTTTCGCTTTTTTGGATTTCTTCCCAAGCATACCAAGCTGCTAAACTATGCATTATTGCAGCTCCAAACATTACTATACTGCCTGCAGATTTGCTACAAGTGTTATCACAATCTAAGCTGCTAGTCTCAACAGCTTTTCTTGCTGTAAAATCTTCTACATTAAGCCTAACATCAGGAGCACCACTTGATCCAAAAAAAGTTCCCTGAAATATGAATATGCCTAGTAGTAATTTATAAAACATTTTGTTTCTCCAAAAATTAAAAAATAGTGATAATGATCATTATTTCTAATTTTGCATCTAATTAGATTAAAAATTGGTAAAATAAATCTATTAACCTACTATCTGGGTATAATTTTTTGCTAAATAGCAAGTGTGCTTGTTTGTGTGTTTTTGGAAGCCCCATTTCTCATTGGAATGGGGCTAATTAATATGCAGAGTACGTGCTTATTTAGTGACTATCGTTATTTGCAGCAAACGAGCTACATATTCCAACTGTAGCAGGTATAATGCTTAGACTACTTAAGCATGCTGAAGCTGTAAGGTTTGATCCTACGCTACCTGTGTGATCTTCAAAACCAATTGCAACCCAACTTGGGATATTAGCTATCCAGAAAGAAACACCGTAGGTAAATGCTAGGATGCTTGCTGTACCTTTTCCTGAGAAAGGGGCAATAATGGCGGCAATTGCATCACCTGCAGCTGCAGCACCATTGCCAACAATGCTGGCAACAAGTGCTTTTTTTACATTTAGGTTTTCGCTTTTGTTTACTTCTAATAAGGCGCAATAAGCTGCTAAACCATGCATCATTGCAGCGCTTAGTAAAGCTAAGCTACCTGTAGCTTGGTAGCAGGTTTCTGTATTTGTAGAACTGTTAGCAGATCTTCGTGATGCAATGCCTTCTTCTAGACTAGAAAGTTCATTTGATCCAAAAAAAGTTCCCTGAAATATGAATATGCCTAGTAGTAATTTATAAAACATTTTGTTTCTCCAAAAATTAAAAAATAGCGATAATGATCATTATTTCTAATTTTGCATCTAATTAGATTAAAAATTGGTAAAATAAACCTATTAACCTAATTGATACTTGTAATTTTTGCTAAGCGGTAAGTATGGTAGCTTTATTGTGTATTTTATTTAAAAATGTTTTTGAATTTGCAAAAACTCTAATTCGGGATTATGCACTACCTCAGTTTCCCCAGAACCTAGGCGAACAGCGCTAAAGCGCGTAGTGAGACTTGGTATCTTGGGGTCCAGTGAAGTGAGGATCTTGACCTTACCTACTGGACCATCTGGTCAAGCCAGATGGAAACTAATGGGTGTGGCTGGGTGTCTGACCCCAAGTTCCTGGTGGAGTGGGGCCAGTGGCTGTTATTTAATCTTTAGTTTTTTCATTATCTCTAATTCTAGGGGGGGGTATTTCATCTGTATCTTCAATATATCTTTCTGTATCCTCAATATACCTTGTAGAGTTGCCACATTCAAGTTCGAAGTGCAACACGGTGTAAATTTTCATTAAAGGCCTCAAGAGGAGTTAACCATCCCAAAGATTTTCTGGGTGTTGTATTGTAATTTTCCATGACTTCATCAAATTCCTCTTGTTTCATATTTTTCACATC